>JBIOWS010000210.1:0-17255 GCA_044868745.1 Candidatus Polarisedimenticolia bacterium | reverse complement strand
ACCAGGGGCTTGATGCCGAAGTGGTCCCGGGCCAGGAACAGGAAGGGGTCCTGGGTCCTCCGATCCCAGATCGCGAACGCGAACATCCCCCTTAGCCGGGAGACGCACTGCGTGCCGAACGTCTCGTACAGCGCCAGGATCACCTCCGTGTCGCTCCTGGAGCGGAATCGCTGCCCCCGGGCCTCGAGCTCCTGGCGGAGCTCCCGGAAGTTGTAGATTTCGCCGTTGTAGACGATCCACAGCCTGCCGTCGGCGCGCGACATCGGCTGGTGCGCCGCCGGAGAGAGATCGATGACGCTGAGGCGTGTGTGACCCAGGACCACCAGGTCGTCCGCGAAACTGCCGCTGTCGTCGGGGCCCCGCAGGCGCATCGCCTCGATCATGCGCTCGACCACGAGCCGATCCGGAGAGCCGAGCAGGCCGGCGATCCCGCACATCAGCCGCGCGCCTCCTTTGCGGCGAGTCTCACCACGAGAGCCTGTGCTCCCGCATCCACAGTTCCAGGGACAGGAGCATGAACACCCGCTGGTAGAGACCTTCACGGCTGAGGGTACCCACGCGCCTGCGCCGACCCGCCTCCCTGAACCAGCCCAGCCAGCGCTCCACCAGCGCCACGTTCAAAAACCCCCGAATCCTCGCGCCTTCGGACAGCAGCATGTCTTCCAGCATCTCATGAAACGTGGGGCCGACCATGCGGTCGAGGGGGATCATGAATCCCTGCTTCCGGTGCTGCGCCACGGTTTTGGGGAGCCACCGCCGGGCCAGGGCCCGCAGGACAAGCTTCCCTTCGTGGCCGTCCGCCTTGAACCGGTGCGGAAGCCGCAGACCGCTCTCCACCACCTCCTCGTCGAGCATCGGGACCCGGACCTCGATCCGGGCGCGCATGCTCATCATGTCGACCTTGCGGAGCATGTCCGACGGCAGGCCCACGGCGAAAGTCCCCTCCGTCAACCGCAGAGAGAGCTCCTCGAGATCGCACGTGCCCGGTGGCTCGTAGGGACCGTAGAAACGATCCGGGCCTTTCAGGCCGGCGCGCGCCTCCGGCTTGACGAGCTGCTCCTTCTGATCCTTGCTCAGATAGTTATGGAGCGCAGCCATCAGGACCGAGGTGTCGCGGCTGCTCCGCCTCGCGGTTCGAACGGCCTTGGTGAGCTGTCGTCCGAGGTCGCTCGTGAGAGGGGCGAGACTCCGGCCGGCCGCCTCCAGCAAGCGCTGCGCGGAAGCGGGAAGGCGCATGAGCCCCTGCAGGACACGGATCCGCCAGAAGGAGGCGTAGCCGCCGAAGGCCTCGTCCCCGCCGTCCCCCGAGACCGTGCAGATGATCCCGCTGTCACGGATCGCCTGGCAGACGGCGTACGTCGGGAGGAGGCTCGAGTCCGCGAACGGCTGGTCGAAGTGGCGCAGAAGGCCGGCGATGGAATCGGCGCCCATCACCCCGTCGCGGAGATCAACCGTCCGATGCCGGGTGCCGTATTGACGGGCGACGGCCAGGGCCACTTCCGTTTCGTCGTAGTCCGAGTCGGGGAAGCGCACGTTGAAGGTCACGGGAGCGCCGTGCGTCGTGCGGCAGAGCGCGGCGACGACGAGGGAGGAATCGATCCCGCCGCTCAACAGGGCGGCGACAGGCACGTCCGCTCGCGACTGCGCCAGGGCCGCGCGCAGCACCCCTTGCTCGACCGAGTCCACCGCGTCCTCGAGACACCGATGCGCCTGCGGTCGAGGCTTGAGCGTGGCAAAGGTCCTCGGATGTTCCTCCCCCGCGTCGAAGCGGAGGGTCGTGCCTTTTGGGAGCGACCGGACACCCTCGAACCCGGTCAGCGGCTCGGGTATGTAGCCGAAGCCGAGGAAGTCGTAACACGCCTGGCGATCGATCACCGGCACGAATCCCCCGATCGCGAGGATCGCCTTGATCTCGCTCGCGAAGACGATCTGGTTGTTCAGAACCACGTAGTACAGCGGCTTGATACCGTAGCGATCCCGGCCCAAGAGCAGGGACCGCCTGCGCCGGTCGTAGAGGGCGAAGGCGAACATCCCGCGCAGCCGGTCGGTCAGCGCGTCGCCGAACTCCTCGTAGAGATGAACCAGGACCTCCGTGTCCGAGGTCCCCCTGAAGCGATGTCCGAGCGCCTCCATTTCCCCGCGCAAACCGGGATGGTTGTAGATCTCCCCGTTGAACACCACCAGTACGTTGCCGTCCTCGTTGGTCATCGGCTGTGCGCCCGTCGGCGTCAGGTCGATGATCGCCAGCCGCCGGTGCACCAACTCGCAGACTTCGTCCTGATAGTGTCCCTGGCCGTCGGGCCCCCGGTGCGCCAGCAGGGCGTCGGCCCGCGCGCGCCACGCCGGATCCGGGGGAAGGCCCCGGACGTGGAAACGGCCGGCCAGACCGCACATGATCGACTCCGTGCCCCCGGCGAGATCAAACCGCCGGGAGCCGTGACCCCGCGGGATCAGCGCTGCAAAGTACGCCGCGCTGTCTGGGATTGCAACGCCTTTCTGACCCCATAAGCCTCTCCAGTCAAGGCTTGCGCGGGATTTCTCACGTCCCAGGGCTGCGTGACACGATAAAGGCGGATCTGGCGGATGTCCACCCAGCGGTCGGCGCCGGGATCCTTGCGATAGTCGCGAAATGCCGCTGGCCCGAGTGTCGTCAGGATGTCCGTCTCACTCACGGGATTGTCGAAGGCGCGGACCAGGCGGAAGCGCCCCGCGTTGCGTTCCATCAGCTCGCGGCTGGCCGGCTTCTTGTGAAGGAGAAGGTCGGTGACAAAATAGACCGGCTCGCCGCCTCCCAGCCGCTCCTCAACGGCGGGGTCCGAGAGCTCGGGGAGCTCCATCCCGTAATAGTGCCAGATCACCGGCTGGATCGTTCCCGCGGCCAGGGCCCCTGCCGGGATCTCCGCGACCAAGTAGGATCCCGCGACGCGGTATCCCGAGCCGAACGGGCCGATCCTCGGCCACGCCTGGACCCCCTCCGTTAGAAACGCCAGGCAACACAAGGATACGACCGCCCAGCGGCCGGGGACTTTTGCGACCATCACCCCAACCGTGCGGCCGGCGAGGAGCGCCAGCCCGCTGGTCATCGGCAGAAGGAGTCGCGGATAGGCCATGTAGAGAAAGGAGCCGAGGCCGAACAGCAGGATCCACGGGACGACGACCTGATCTCCGGCCCGCCACTGTCGGACCGCCATCACCAGCCCGGCACCCGCCAGAGCCAGGAACAGCGGTCCGCACCACAGGCTGAGGCAGGTCCACAGATGAAGAGGTGTGCCCCGCTCGCCGCTCGCACCCAGTGTGTAACCGAGATAGTGGCGGACGAAAAAACCGGGGCCGTAGTGATGAGCGATCACGATCAGCCACGGAGAGAAAACCGCCATCCCGATCAGACCCGCTCCCAGAAGCCGTAAGGATGCGACCCGCCAGGGGATTAGCCCTCTCGCCCCGCGCCATGCCGCCCACAGGGCGATGACGAGCCATGCGAAGACGCCGTGGTACTTGGTGTGCTCGCAGAGCCCGAGCGCGACGCCGCCGAGGATTCCCCAGCCGCGCCGGCCTTCGTCGACCCAGACCAAGAGCGCGTACACCGCGAAGACGAAGAGACACTGGAACAGGGCGTCGGTGATCGCCTGGCGGGCGAACAGAACGTTGAATAGATTCCCGGCCAGGAAGCCCACGGCCGCCAGAGCGGCCTGAGGTCCGTAAAGACGGCGTCCCAGCAGGTAGACAGCGACCAGGGTCGCGAGGCTCGCCGTCGCGCTCGAGGCGATTGCCACGCTGTCCCGGACTCCGAACACCATGAAAAAGAGTCCCATGTAGAAGGGGTACAGGGCGGGGGCGAAATCGGCGCCGTGCGGCCTCCCTTCCTCACCGAGCGTCGCGAACCATTGGCCGCTGCGTACGTACAGGTACTCGTCCCACATCGACAATCCGCACTCCTTGATCCGCCAGAAGCGAATCGCACCGCCCGCCACCAGGAGGACCCCCAGCAGGATCCAATGGAACCGATCGGTTCGCTCCCGCTGCGCGGGCGGCCGCTCGAGTGTTCCGCTCACGGCGCGGATAGTAGCATGTGACACGGTTGGGGCCCGGTTGCGCCCGCGCCAGACGGGTCCCTATATTGAACCGGCCTCCTGCGGCTTCCTCTCCGGGTCGCCGTCAATTCGCTGACGGTGGAAGGAGTGGGCGGGATCGAGACCGCGACACGGCCTTGTCCCCGCCGTCGCGGGGCGCCACGAAGGAGCGATGTCCACGACCGGCCTGACCGGCAGCCTGAAGACGATGGCTCTCCCCGACCTGCTGCAGTGGGTCGGCGGCGGGCGCAAGACCGGTACGCTCTGCCTCAAGAGCGCTTCGCTCCAGAAGCGCATTTATTTCAAAATCGGCGCCATCATCGGCTCCTCGAGCAACGATCCGCGCGAGTACCTCGGGCAGTTCATGCTGAGCGAGGGGATCATTTCGGAGCAGCAGCTCAAGGATGCCTTCGATCTGCAGGGAACGACCGGGGTCATGCTGGGAAGGATCCTGGTCAAGAAGGGCCTGGTGTCCGAAGGGAGGGTCATGGAGATTCTGCGCTTGAAGGCGCAGGAGTCGATCTATTCCCTTTTCCTGTGGACCGATGCCGATTTCGAGTTCCTGGAGAACGACCTGCCGCCCGGGGACCAAGTGACGATCTCCATCAAGGTCGAGGATGTCCTGATGGAGGGCCTGCGCCGGTTCGATACCTCGAAGAAGATCCGCCAGATCCTGCCGCACAACAACGTAGTTCTGCGCCGGTCCGGCAAGCCCCTCCCTCCCGACGTGGTCTCGAAGGCCTTCCCGAAGAGGATCTACGACCTGGTGGACGGCAGGCGCACCCTGGCCGACGTCGTCCTGGAGGCGCACGCCTCCGAGTTCAACGTCTCCCAGGTCCTCTATGTCCTGGTCCAGAAGGGCTATCTTGCGGTGACGCAGACGGACACACCGCGCCCGTCGCCGCCGGCGGCCGACACGCCGCAGGCGCTGATGGCGGCGGCGAAGGACCTCATCAACAGAGGCGACGCGGAGGGGGCCCTGGTCATGCTCGAGAAGGCCCGTGGCCTCTCCGGCAAGAGTCCGGAGATCAACGCCCTGATCCAGGTCGCCGAGGACCACTTCATCGAACGCGCCTACCGCCACTACCTCCCGCCCAAGAAGATCCCGGTGCTCAAGAAATCCCTCGAGACCCTGGTCAACATGGACTTCACCCCGGAGGAGGTCTTCCTCATGAGCAGGGTCAACGGGTCCTGGGACTTGCGATCGATCATCAGCATCAGCCCTCTGCGCGAGGTGGACGCCCTGCGGGCCCTGAAGAAGCTGCGCGAGCGGGGAATCATCGATTTGGTCGACGGTCAGGCGAAAATCGCCTGACCCCTGGGCCGCACCGCTCCGCTGCGCCGGGCCACGCCTGCCGTCGCGCCGCCGGAGACCGCCGGCGCCGAGCGCACGTAGTGGTCGTACGGATCGACCCGCAGATCCCGCCAACCTTTCACCGCGATCGACTTCACGAACAGCTCGGCCCACTGGAGGTTGGTGATCAGCGGAATGCCGAAGTCGGTCGCGCGGCGACGGATGATGTACCCGTCGGTCAGCTCCGTGCGGTCGTATCCGGCCGGGATGTTGACGATGAGGTCGAGCCGATCGGGCACGATGTAGTCGAAAAGCGACGGCCGGCGGCGCTCGTGGATCTTGTACAGACGGATGTTGGCGACGCCGTGGCTCTCGAGGAAGCGCGAGGTGTTGCGGGTGGCATACAGCGTGAACCCCATGTCGCGAAGCGCGCGCGCCGAGGGGAGGAAGCGGGTCTTGTCGCGCAGCGATCCGATCGACAGCAGTGCCTGTTTCCTCTCGGGCAGACGGAAGCCGACGGCCATGATCGCCTTGAGGAACGCCTCCGGGAGGTCTTCCCCCATACAGGCCACCTCGCCCGTGGAGGCCATCTCCACCCGCAGCGCCGGGTCCGCTCCCTTGATCCGCGAGAAGGAGAACTGCGGCGCCTTGACCCCGACGTAATCCAGATCGAACAGCGAGGCCGGCACGGGCCGCACCTCCTCCCCCATCATGGCGCGCGTGGCGAGGTGCACGAAGTCGACCCCGGACACCTTGGAGATGAAGGGGAATGAGCGCGAGGCGCGCAGGTTGCACTCGATGACCATGACCTCGTTGTCCACCGCGAGAAACTGCACGTTGAAGGGACCGGTGATGTTGAGGGCGCGTGCCAGGCGGGCGGCGATCGCCCTGATCCGTCGCACGGTCTCCAGGTAGATCTTCTGGGGTGGCAGGACGACCGTCGCGTCGCCGGAGTGCACGCCGGCGTTCTCCACGTGCTCCGTGACGGCGATCGCCAGGATCCTGCCCTGTGCCGCCACCGCGTCCGCTTCCAGCTCCTTGGCCCCTTCGATGAATTTGGAGATCACGACCGGATGCTTGCGCGACACCTCCGCGGCCCCTTTCAGGGCTTCCTCCAGGCCGGCGCCGTCGGTGGCGATGCGCATGGCCGCCCCGGACAGGACGTAGGAAGGGCGGACTAGGACGGGATATCCCACACCGGAGGCGAAGCGCCGCGCGGCGCCGAGCGACGTGACCTCGTCCCAAGCCGGTTGCGCGATCCCGAGCCGGTCCAGCAACGAGGAGAACTTGTGCCGGTCCTCGGCCCGATCGATGTCCCGCGGCTGCGTCCCGAACACCGGGATGCCGGCTGCCCGGCAGGCCAGCGCGTGGTTGTTCGGGATCTGCCCTCCGAACGCCAGCATGATTCCGAGCGGCTTTTCCTTGCGCCAGATGTCGCGCAACCTCTCGAAGGTCAGCTCTTCGAAGTAGAGGGTGTGCCCCATGTCGTAGTCGGTGGACACCGTCTCGGGATTGCAGTTGACCACGATCGGCGAGTATCCAAGATGGCGGAGGGCGGTGGCCGCGCCGACGCAGCACCAGTCGAACTCGACCGACGATCCGATCCGGTAGGCGCCGGAGCCCAGGACCACCACCCGCCGGTCGGTGTCCCCGGGGATCACGTCGTCCTCCGTCCCGTGGTAGGTGAGGTAGAGGTAGTTGGTGCGTACCGGCCACTCGGCGGCAAGCGTGTCGATCTGCTTGACCACCGGGACGACCCCTCCCGCTTCACGCCGCCGCCTCACCTCGGCGACGCTCAGACCGGTCACAATGGAGATCTGCTCGTCCGCGAAGCCGGCCTCCTTGGCCCGGCGCAGTAAAAGGGCGGACACCCCGCGGCCGCGCCCGCGCCGGGCGCTGGCGCGCAGCTCGTCCCTCACGGCGCAGATGCGGGCCATCTTGGCCAGGAACCACCGGTCGATGCCGGTCTTGGCGTGCAGCTCGTCGATCGACCGCCCGCGACCCAGCGCCTCCGCCAGCGCGAAGACGCGCCGGGGCGTGGGTCGCGACAGATCCTGGAGCGACTGCCGGATGTTGAAGTCGTTCCCGACCAGGCCGCGGATGCCGTCCCCCAGCATCCGGCACCCCTTCTGCAGCGCCTCCTCGAAGGAGCGGCCGATGGCCATCACCTCGCCGACCGATTTCATCTCGCTGCCGATGAAGTGCGAGGCCCCCTGGAACTTGTCCAGGTCCCACTTGGGCATCTTCACCACCAGGTAGTCCAGGGCGGGCTCGAAGCAGGCGGTGGTGGTGTCGTTCATCGAATTCTTCAGATGGGGCAGGAGGTGCCCCAGGGCGATCTTGGCGGCGATGCGCGCCAGCGGGTAGCCGGTCGCCTTGCTCGCCAGCGCCGAGGAACGGGACAGCCTGGCGTTGACCTCGATGATGCGGTAGTCGTCCGAGGTCGGATCGAGGGCGAACTGGATGTTGCACTCCCCCAGGATGCCGAAGTGGCGGATGACCCTGAACGCGATCGAGCGCAGCGAGAAGTACTCCCGGTCCGTGAGCGTCTGGGAAGGAGCGACGACGATCGACTCGCCCGTGTGCACCCCGAGGGGATCGACGTTCTCCATGTTGCAAACGGTGACGCAGTTGTCCGCCTGGTCCCGGACGACCTCGTACTCGATCTCCTTCCAGCCGGTCAGGTCCTCCTCGATGAGGACTTGCGCCGAGGAGGCGAAAGCCTCCGACAGGAGCGCCCGCAGCTCCGCCTCCGTGCGGGCGATGCCCGAGCCCCGCCCTCCCAGCGTGAAGCCGGTGCGCATCATGACCGGGTAGCCGATGCGGCGGGCCGTGCGCAGCGCCGCCTCCGGATTGCGCGCCGCGCCGCTGCGCGGCACCTCGAGGCCGATCGAGCGCAGCTCGCGCGCGAACACCTCCCGGTCCTCGGTCTTCCGGATGGCGGAGATCGGGCTCCCCAGAACGCGGACGCCGTGCCGGCGCAGGACGCCCCGGCGGTGCAGCGCCAATCCGCAGTTCAGGGCGGTCTGTCCTCCGAACGACAGCAGGATCCCGTCGGGCTTCCCGAGGGCGATCACCCGTGCCACGAACCTCGGATCGACCGGCAGGAGAAAGATGCGGTCGGCCAGGCCCGGAGAGGTCTGGATCGTGGCGATGTTGGGATTGATCAGCCACACCTCGATCCCCTCCTCTTTCAGGGCCTTGATCGCCTGCGAGCCGGAGTAATCGAACTCGCCCGCCTCGCCGATCTTCAGCGCCCCCGATCCCAGGAGGAGGACGCGCTTTGTCATCCGCCGATCTCCCGCAGGAATTCCTCCAGAATCCATTCTGTCCCCGTCGGTCCGGGGGCCGCCTCGGGGTGGAACTGCACGGAGCGCCAGGGGCCGCTCGAGTGGCGGATCCCTTCGTTACTGCGGTCGTTGGCGTTGACGAACCATTCCAGCCACCCGGTTGGAAGGCTTTGCCCCTCCACCGCGTAGCCGTGGTTCTGGCTGGTCTGGTAGCAGCGACCGTCCCCCACCTCGATGCACGGCTGGTTGTGGGAACGGTGGCCGAATTTCATCTTGTAGGTCCGGGCGCCGGCCGCCAGGGCCAGGATCTGGTGGCCCAGGCAAATGCCCAGGACCGGCACCTTGCGGCGCATCAACCAGCGCGCGGTCTCCACGGTCTTCACGGCCAAGCGTGGGTCGCCCGGCCCGTTGCTGATCACCACGCCGGCGTAGTCCCTCCTGCCGGATGCCAGATCGTGGTCCCACGGGACCACCCGCACCTCGGCCCCCATGTCGAGGAGCATGCGCGTCTGATTGTTCTTGGTTCCGCAGTCGATGAGGACGACGGGGGTCCCGCCGCGGCCGAAGCGCCGCGGCGTTTCGACGGCGACCTCACCCACCAGGTTGCGGGCGTTCGGATCGACAAACTCGGGGATGGGATGCCCCTGGATCTCGATTCGGCCGAGGAGGGCTCCGCGCGCCCTGATCCGCTTCGTGAGAGCCCGCGTGTCCACGCCGGTCAGGCCGGGGACCCCTTCCGATACGAGCCACTCCCCCAGGCTCAGCCCGGCCGTGTGGTGGGAAAAATCCTCCGAATACGACGCGCAGACCACACCGGAGACCTGGCTGCGGGACGACTCCCAAGGACGGTCCGGAATCGCATCGGGGCTGCCTGGGTCGAGACCAGGGTGGCGCGATCCGGTGCCGACGGCAGGCACTCCGTAGTTGCCCACGGAGGGGTACGTGAAAACGAGGATCTGACCGCGATAGGAGGGGTCGGAGAGGGCCTCGGGATAGCCGACCATCCCCGTGGTGAAGACGACTTCGCCTGCGGACGGCCGCGGAGATCCGAAGCAGAGCCCCGGGAACACGGCGCCGTCCTCGAGGACCAAACGGCCCTCGGTCGTCTGGCGCCCAGTGAGCCTTCTCCTCCTGCCCCGCATCCGGACGGCGCGCAGCATAGCACACTTGTCGCGCCGGCCGGCGGTGCTAGAATGGCTGCATGCAGCGCGTGGTGCGGCGTTTCCTGATCCCCCGCAGGGCAATCCTTCCCGGATGGGCAATCCTCGCCTGCACGCTCAGCACGCTACACGCCGCACCACCGGCGAACGAGACGATCTTCGAGTCGCCCGACCTGAGGATCTATCGCGCGCTCGATCGCGACGGCCGGGCGGTCGTCGTGTTGACCAACATCGATCAGGATGGGAACTTCTTTCCTGGACGCCGGCAGGAGCAGGTCGCCGAGCGACCAGCGGCGCTACCAGAATCGTGCGCGGCGGGGAGCGGCCCCGCCCCGGCGCCGCCCGGCGCGGAGGAGCCGAAGCGCCGTTCCGTGCGCGTGCGGGTCGGCGGCGACGACGGCAGCGAGCGCCCCGCCCGAGAGGACGAGATCGAGATCGGAAGCGACGGCACCGGAGACACCACGATTGTCATCAACATCAACAACCCCGCTCCTGCTCCGTCCGCGGCGCCCATCCTGGCCTACCCTGTTCTGGCGTTCGGCGGCCTGCCGGGGCCCTTCCGCTACCCCGACCACCTGCACTTTCTCGGCTACGGTCACGGTGTCGGATCGCCATCGTTGTTCTCGGGGTTGGGATTGAATGCCGGCAATCACTTCGGACTCAAGACCGGCACGACCTGCGAGAATGGCTACGACTGCCTGTTCGGGCCGCTCCACGAGCATCCCTAAGACCCGGACCTTCCCTCCGTCGTCGCGGTGCTAGAATCTCGGGCTTCGGCCCCCGGGAAGGACACCACCGATGGGAAGTCTGAAGCAGCGCGGTGTGCGCGAGAGTCTGGCGATCCTCTGTGCGGCGGTTTTGTTCAGCTTGATGACCGTGGCCTTTCAAGTCAAGGAACTCGAGCTCGCATACCTCGAGGAGGGGGGAGGACAAGCGCAGCGCCACGCGGACGTTCTGAGGGGTACGGCCATCGATCCGTGGCAGTACCGCGTGCTCTCCGAATATCTCGTGGAAGGGGTCCTGCGCGCCGTGAAAGAGCTGGGCCTGCCGCACCCGATGGCCACGGGATTCCTCCTCTTCCGCCTGTTCCAGAACACGCTGCTGTTCGTTCTGGTGGCGGCGTACTACAGGAAATTGGGTCTCAACGCCTATCTCTCCCTCCTCGGGATGTCGCTCCTTGCCTTGGGTATGACGCACAGCGTGTACGACAGCGACCTCCAATTCAGCACCTACTCCGACGTCATATTCTATTTGCTGGCGGGGCTCGTCGTGCTGCAGGGTCGGATCCTGTGGATCCCTCCGATCGCGGCCCTGGCCGCGCTGAACAGGGAATCGAGCCTCCTCATCCCCCTGATGACCTTCGGCAGTCGACCTCTGGGCTCTCGAGGTGGTCTGCAGAGGGCGATCCTCATCGCCGCCGGCTCCTTCGGCGTTGCGTTGGCGATCGTTGGCGGGCTGCGCTTCTTCATGGGGCAAAGGCTCCCGGGAATGACGCCTCCACCGGGCACTGCCATGCTCGAGCACAATCTGTCCCGCTACGAGTCCTGGGTGTACCTTTTCGCGACTCTTGGTCTCCTGCCGATCATGGCCGTCGCGTCCATGCCGCGGTGGCCGGTCAGCCTCAAGATCTTCTTCTGGGCCATGGTGCCGGCTTGGTTCGCCGTCCACCTGCTGACGAGCGTCATCGCGGAGACCAGACTTTTCCTGGTGCCGCACGCTCTGATCTTCGTCCCCGGTGCTCTTCTGGGGATTTCTTACTGGACCGAAAGGGAGCTGTAGGACGGAGGGGGTGGCGCCTCGACGCCCGACGCCTTCTCCACTTCCGTATATTTCCCGGCTTGCTTGACGCCGGGAGGGAGTCTGGGCCCGAACAGGCGCAATTTGTCGATCAGGTCGCCGGTTTTCCCGTGGTCCACCGCGTAGAACGAAACCGTATCCTCGGCCGCGATCACATTGTTCCGGATGGCCCATCGACCCACGCTGATCCATTCTCGGGGGATGCCACCGTGTTCCATCAGCCACCCGTCGTACATCACGGCAATCCCCTTCCCTCTCGAGAATCCGGAGACCGCTTGGCTGTTTAGCGTGCCCTCCTGACCCATGTCCAGGGCGGCCAGGCTCGCCAAGCCGTCCACGCCGATGCACCTGATGTCGGCCAGGTAATTGATCGCCCCGACGTCATGTGCCGTGACGGTTTCGCCGCGGTAGTGATCCCTCAGAAACAGCCCCATCTGGTACTGCTGTTCATAGATATTGGTGGTCGCTTGAGCCACTCGCACGAGCGAACCAATGGCACGCTGCAGGAAGGCCACCAGGGGCAACAGACAAAGGAGCGCCACGGCCGCGGAGCTTGGTCGCAAAACCCTGCCGCGGGCCTCCGACCAGGACCCGGGTGTGCGGGCGAGCAGAGTGCCCGCCACGATGGCGGAACCCAGCGTCACAAGGTAGGCTTCATAGCGGTACAGCCATCCCGTTCTCGCAAATTGAACATGCAGGAGCAACGTCCCTGTAAAAAGGGTCATCCTTATAATGTCGCGATCCCACAGCGACCGCCCGCGATTCAGGGATCGGATCGCGAGCATCAGGACGCCAGCGGCGAGGAAGAGAAGGTGCGGAGCGCCCAGCAGGACAGTGTAGGCCGCCCGACCGAGCAGATGCGCCGCTCCCTCGAGGAAAGCGCCGCTGAAAGGGGCGCTCCTGGTGAGGGCTCGCACGGCCCAGAGCGCTGGTCCCTTGAGCAGCACCGAGTTGGGCAGCAGGTGCCAGCCGCATGCGACGGAGATGACGCCGTAGACGGCCACCGGCAGCACGGCCAGAACCGCCAGAATCGAGACGTCGCGCCACCGCCGGCGGGCCAGAAAGGCCAGCAGGATCACGAACACCTGGAACAGCGCTTCGTAGCGCGTCATCACCAGCAGGCATGTGAGGATCGGTAGCAACGGAGATTTGAGGGACTCCCCGGCGTCCCTGGAGAGCTCGTCCGCGGCGAGGTAGGCTACCGCGAGAGACAAGAGCGCGTGCAGCGTGTGCTCGAGCCCTATGAATGCGAGCGCCGGCAACGGTGTGACCATCGCGAGCGCCACCAGTGAGCCCAACTGCCATCGCGATGCCGGCCGGCGCCCCCGCAGGTCCCGGTAGATCACCCACAAGAGGATCGTCCCGAAGACAAGGTTCCAGGCGAGAGGAGCGACCTCGTTCGGGCCGAAGATGAGATAGGTGGCCGCCAGGACGAGGGGCCAGAGCAAGGAGGACGAAGAAGAGGTGAATTCATGCCTGGTGACTCCCCAGACTCCGTGCTGAGAAAGGTTCTTGGCCATGGCCATGGAGATGTAGGAATCATCCAGGGCGTAGACGACGTGTCCTTGGTTGCTCCTCATCGAGATGAAGAGGAGGGCGGCCACAGTCAGCCAGAGGATGAGGACGGCTCCGACGAGCGGCCAGTGCCTCCGTAGGAACGCCCCTCTCAATGCACCTCCCCGACCTCCTGGTAGGTGCGCGATTCCACTTGGATGGTGGTGTGCACGATCCCAAACCGATCGCGCACCGTCTGCTTGATCCGGTTGAGCATCTCGTCGGTGCTGGCGCGCAGGCCGACTTCCAGGCGCACATGACCGCTGAGCGCCGGCAGTCCGGTCGTGATGCTCCAGATGTGCAGGTCGTGAACCTCCAGGACGCCGGGCACGGCCGCGATCGCCTCGCTCACCCTGTCGAGATCGATCCCGGCGGGGGTGGCCTCGAGCAAGACGTCCACGGCCTCGCGCACCAGGCGGACGGCGCCGACCACGATCACGACGGCGATGAGCGCCCCCACGACCGCGTCGAGGCGCTCCCAGCCGGTGAGCGAGATCGCCAGCCCGGCCGCCACCACCCCCGACGAGGACAGGGCGTCGCTGATCACATGCATGCGGGCGCAGCGCAGATTGAGGCTCTGATGAGCCCGGGACAGTATGGCGATCGACACCAGGTTGGCGGAGAGACCCGCGAGGGCCACCACCATCATCAGGCCGCTCTGGACCGGCACCGGTTCGACGAGGCGCAGGAAGGCGTGGTAGAGGATGCCCGCCGAGATGAGGATCAGCAGCGCGCCGTTCAGGAGCGCGGAGAGGATCTCCAGTCGGTGATAGCCGTAGGATTTCGCCGGCGTGGCCGGCAGGGCTGCGAACTGTATCGCCGCCAGGCTCAGGACCAGCGCCAGGAGATCGGTGAGCATGTGCCCGGCGTCCGACAGGAGCGCCAGGCTTCCCGAGAGGATCCCCCCGACCACCTCGACGATGAGGAAGGTCGCGGTCAGCGCCAGGACCGCCGTCAGCCGCCGCTTCTGGACCAGGCGCGCCTCGGGCGATCTGGACTCGGCATCCAACGCCGGCGCCGCCTTCATGCCGGCCGCTTGCGCGCCGGGCTCCTGCGGGGGGATCGCCCTTCGAGCACGACGACCGCGGCGGCGTAGTCGCCGGAATGGCTCAAGGACAGGTGCGACCGGGTGACGCCCAGAGCCCGGGCGCGGCGAGCAGCCACGCCGCTGACCTGCAGGGCCGGAGCCCCGTCGCCGTTGTTCCGGACCACCACCTCCGTCCAGGCCATCCCTCTTCCCCACCCTGTCCCGAGCGCCTTGAAGAACGCCTCCTTGGCGGCGAACCGGGCGGAGTAGTGCATGTGACTTCGGAGCCGACGCTCGCAGTCGCGGATTTCGGATTCATCGAACACGCGGCCGCGGAACCCCGGCCGGGCGAGCGCTTGACGCAGGCGCTTCACGTCGCAGACATCGAGTCCCACTCCGAGGATCATGCGCGACCTTCGTGGTCGCGCGTATGATAACACCGTGTCCGAGCTGATCAACGTCAACGGAACCATCAGCACCCCGGAACAGGCCGTCATCCCTGCGCTCGACCGCGGGTTTCTGCTCGGGGACAGCATCTACGAGACACTTCGGACTTACGCCGGCCGCCCCTTCCGCCTGGACGAGCACCTCGACCGGCTGCGAAGATCGGCGGGCCGTCTCGGGATCGACCACGCGGCGGCGCCGGTTTTGATCGAGAACGAGATCGGCCGGACGATCTCCGAGGCTCGCAACGCGGAGTCGGCGATCCGGGTGGTCCTGTCCCGCGGCCCCGGCCCGATCGGATATGCCACGGAGGGCTGCGGGCCGCCGACCGTGGTGGTCTACGTGCGCCCCTGCCCGCCGATTGCGGACTCGTGGCGGCGGGAGGGCATCGATGTCGCGATCGTTCCGGTGACCAGGAATGCGGTCACGGCGCTCGACCCGGCCATCAAGTCGAGCAATCTCCTCAACAACTTCCTCGCCTGGGTGGAGGCGAAGCGCTTGGGCGCCTACGAGCCGATCCTCCTTAACGCCGCGGATCGCCTGGCCGAAGGGGCTTCGAGCAACGTCTTCCTGGTGCGCGCCAGCCGCCTGCTGACCCCACCGCCAGCCGACGGCCTCCTGGAAGGGATCACACGCAGGCTGGTCCTGGACCTGGCACGCCGCGACGGCATCACGGTTTTGGAGGAGTCGCTCACTCCCGATGACCTGCGCGGCGCCGACGAGGCGTTCATCACCAGCACGCTGAAGGGGATCCTGCCGATCCGTCGCTGCGACGGCTGGCCGGTCCGGGAGGGGCGGCCGGGCCCCATGACCCGGAGGCTTCTCGATCTGTTCGAGGAGGTGATTCAGGAGGAGACGAAGACCGGCTCTGCTCCGGGCTCGATCCTGAGGTAGCGGTGCCCGCCGCGCCAGGCGGGCAGGACGAAAACAGAGCCCCTCCGTCCACCCTCCCGGTAATCGATCCGCCTCTCCTCGTGGAAGTGCCCGAACACCAGCAGATCGACCCCCGCCGCGATGCGCGCTCGCGCGTAAGTCTCGCATTCCGTCAAAGGGAAACCTCCGCGGAACGCCAGGTTCGTCCGGGCAAGTCCGGCTTCCAGGGAGTCCGCCACGCGCCCGCGCAGCGCCGCCGGCAGGAGGTTGAAGGCTTCGAAGAAGAGGCGGTTCTTGGACAGGGCCCGCCAGGCCCGGTACTGCCGATCGCGCGTGTTGACGAGATCGCCGTGCGCCAGGTGGGTCCGGCGACCGGCGAGCGAGAGGTCGAGAGTCTCGCACGCCAGAGCATCGAAGGGATCCTCCGCGTAAAGCCGATGCAGGAAGAAGTCGTGGTTCCCTTCGACGTAGAGAATTCTGCAGCCGCGCCGTCGGAGACGACGCAGGGCTTCGAGGACCTCGAGGTGATGGAGCCGGTTCAGGTCGGAGGTTCCGATCCAGACGGCAAAGAGGTCGCCGAGGATGGCCAGGGTCCGGATGTCGGGGGGGAGCGAGTCGAGGAAGCGGACGAAGGCCCCCACCTCCTCGTCCCCCGCGCGAAGGTGGGCGTCGCCGAGGAGAGCCGCGGGGCCATCCGCCGTGGCCATGCGCTACCGACGGACCAGATCCGCGAAGCCCTCCTGCATGCAGAAGTCCTGGATCTGCTTGCGGCGCACGAGGTATTCGGACAGAAGCCGGACGAACCGCTTCTGTTGCGCGGCGACCTCGGCCGGCAGCGGATCACCCGGTCGCATTGAATTTTTCTCGCGCACGGCCCGGAGCTCCTTGGCGGACTCCTTGATTCGTTCCGCCAGCGTGGCCTCCACCATGTGGTTGATCGGAGCGCCATCGCGGTCGTTCTCATCGAGGGGCGCCACCTCTTTGGCCTTGCGCGCCAGATCGGCCCCGTACTGCGCCTCCGTCATGGTCTCCGCATCGTGGTCCTCGGAGAAGCGCGCGATGGCCTCGTCGTACTTCCTGGTCGCCAGCAGCGTGATGGCGTGTCTGAAAGGCTTGATCTGATCGGTCCCCGGAAGGATCGTCAAGGCTGCGCCGTATCCGTCGGCCGCCTCGTTGTACAGCTTGTCGTCGTAGTCGAGGTCGGCAACCCGCACCAGGGCCAGGGCCCGATAGGCGTGATTTGTGACCGGTCCCTTCTGGAACGCCGACGCCGCCCGGCGATAGGCGGCTTCCGCCTCGGACACCTCGTTCAGGAAATCATGCACGCGCCCCAGCCGGAACCAGTCCTCGCCCCTGAGAGCGTTCGGGTCGGGCCCCTTCTCGAACTGCTCGACCGCCTGGCGCGCGTACTGTGTCATGCGATCGAACTCCCGTTGATCGGAGTTGATCACGGTCAGGTAATAGAGTCTCTCGAGGGTCGCACCCTTCGGCACGGCGATCTCCTTCTCGAGAAGCGGCTCCGCCATCCGCCAGGCCTCCTGGCGCGCCTCCTTGTTTTTCTCGACCGCTTCACTGCAGAAGCCGATCTGGTACAGCACCGTCCCGGTACGCTGTCCAGCCTGCATCGCCTCGCGGAGCAGCGGCATCGCCTCCACGTACTTTCCCTGATCGTAGAGCGCCGTGCCCCTCTCCGCCGTCTTGCGCGCGCGATAGGAGGCGCAGGCCGGCAGCGCCGAGACCGCGGCG
>JBIOWS010000209.1:0-5174 GCA_044868745.1 Candidatus Polarisedimenticolia bacterium | reverse complement strand
TGATGACCGTGGCCCGGCGCGAGCGGGTGAGGTCGGTCTGCCTGTCGGGCGGCGTGGCGTGCAATTCCCTGCTGAGATCGCGGGTCGCAGAGGAGGCCGCGCGGGGGGGATTCCAGAGCTTCGCCGTGAGCAGGGAGCTGGCCGTGGACAACGCCGTGATGATCGCCGAGGTCGGCCGGCGGAAACTCCAGCGGGGAGAGGTCGCCGCTCTGTCTCTGAACGCCGAGCCCGGTCTCGAGCTCTGAGCGCCTGCTGATGGACTCCCGACTCATCCGCAACTTCTGCATCATCGCCCACATCGATCACGGCAAGACGACGCTGTCCGACCGGATCCTCGAGCTGACGGGGGCGCTCTCCTCGCGCGAGATGGACGAGCAGGTGCTGGACGACATGGACCTGGAGCGCGAGCGCGGCATCACCATCAAGGCGCACGCGGTCGCGCTGGATTACCTGGCGAGCGACGGCACGACCTACCGCCTGAACCTGATCGACACGCCGGGGCACGTCGACTTCGCCTACGAGGTGTCGCGCTCGCTGTCGGCCTGCGAGGGAGCGATCCTGGTGGTGGACGCCAGCCAGGGGGTGGAGGCCCAGACCCTGGCGAACTCCTACATGGCGGTCGATCACCATCTGACTGTCCTGCCGGTGATCAACAAGATCGACCTGCCGGCGGCGGATCCGGCCCGGGTCAAGGACCAGATCGAGAACATCATCGGTCTGTCCGCCGAGAAGGCGATTCTGTGTTCCGCCAAGGAAGGGACCGGGGTGCGCGACATCCTGGAGGCGGTGGTGCGGGAGGTGCCGTCCCCGAGAGGCGATGCCGACGCACCGACCAAGGCTCTCGTGTTCGACTCCTGGTTCGACGCCTACAGGGGCGTCGTCATCCTCGCCCGGGTCATCGACGGGACGCTACGACGCAAGGGGAGGATCACCCTCATGGCCACCGGCCAGTCCTACGACGTCGAGGAGGCCGGCATCCTGACGCCGAAGATGGCGCCGGTCGAGTCGCTCTCGATGGGGGAGGTCGGCTTCGTCATCGCCAACATCCGGAACGCCGCCGAGGTGAAGATCGGCGACACGATCACCGACGCCAGGAGCCCGACGACCCGGCCGTTCCCCGGATTCCAGGAGATGCGGCCGATGGTGTTCGCAGGCCTGTACCCGATCGGGGAATCCTCCTACGACAACCTGCGCGACGCGCTGGACAAGCTGCGCCTGAACGACTCCTCCTTTTCCGTCGAGCCGGAGAGCTCCGAGGCGTTGGGGTTCGGCTACCGCTGCGGCTTCCTCGGTCTCCTGCACATGGAGATCGTGCAGCAGCGCCTGGAGCGCCACTTCGGCCTCTCCCTGATCACCACGGCCCCTTCGGTGCGCTACCGTGTCAGCACGACCGACGGGGAAGTTCTGGAGGTCAGCAACCCCGCCAGGCTCCCTTCTCCCCAGAAGATCGCGCGCTGGGAGGAGCCGGTGATCACGGCGCTCGTCGTGACGCCCCCCGAACACGTCGGTGCCATCCTGGCGCTGTGCCAGGACAGGCGCGGAGTCCAGAAGGAGATCAAGTACGTCACCCAGAGCCGCGTGCTGATCACGTACGAGCTGCCGTTCAACGAGGTGGTGACCGACTTCTACGACAGGCTGAAAACCCTGTCGCGTGGCTACGCGTCCCTCGACTACCACCATTCCGCATGGTGGGAGTCCGACCTCGTCAGGCTGGACATCCTGGTGAACGGGGGGCCGGTCGATGCCCTGTCGCTGATCGTCCACCGGGAGCGTGCCGCCCCGAAGGGACGGGCTCTGGTGCAGAAGCTGCGCGAGGTGATCCCCCGGCAGCTGTTCGAGGTGGCGATCCAGGCCGCCATCGGCAGCAAGATCATCGCCCGCGAGAACGTCGCCGCTTTGCGCAAGAACGTCCTGGCAAAATGCTACGGCGGGGACATCACCAGGAAGCGCAAGCTTCTCGAAAAGCAGAAGGAAGGGAAGAAGCGGATGAAGAAGGTCGGGCGCGTGGACATCCCCCAGGAGGCGTTCCTGGCCCTCCTGAAAGTCGAATGAGGGTGTGGCGGCCGGCCCTCGATCGCAGCATAATTCCGACGTGACACCACCGGAACGCCCTCTCTGGCGGCACATCTTCGATTACCTGCAGGCGGCCATCGTGGCGGTCATCTTCGCCCTGTTCGTCCGCACGTTCCTGGCCCAGCCGTTCACCATCCCCAGCCCCTCGATGGAGGACTCCCTGGCGGTGGGCGACTACATCCTGGTCAACAAGTTCGCCGTGGCCCCCCTGTCGCTCGGGATCGAGCGGCTGTTCCTCCCCCTGTCGCCGGTGCGGCGCGGGGACGTCATCGTCTTCCGGTATCCGGGCGACCCCTCCCAGGACTACGTCAAGCGGGTCATCGGCCTGCCGGACGAGACGATCAAGATCGTCAACCGGGTCGTGCACGTGCGGCGGCCGGGGGAGGAGGGATACATCCCGCTGCTCGAGCCGTACAGCAACCACAGGGACCCCGGAGGCGTGCCGGCGGGCCTCGACAACTTCGGGCCGTACGTCATCCCCGCGGGCCGCTACTTCGTCATGGGCGACAACCGCGACAACAGCCTCGACAGCCGGGAGTGGGGCACCGTGCCGCGCGAGAACATCATCGGCCGGGCGCTCCTCGTCTACTGGTCGTTCGAGGGGGCCGACCCGGACGGCATGCGCGCCGCCGCCCGCGGTCGCGTCACGCAGATGAACCGCCTCCTGACCAGCGCAGGCGCCTTCTTCACCGGCACACGCTGGAGCCGCACAGGCCACATCATCCGCTAGGATTACGGATACGTGATCGCCGCCTTGACGCTGCGCGCGGCGCTTCCTATATTGAGCCGTCGGGAGGCAGGGCGGCCATGTTCCTCAAAGGCGAGAGGGGGGAAGGGCGGCTCGGCACGCTTATCGGGCTGATCGTCCTGGCGATTTCGATTTATCTGGGCGTCAAGGTCGTGCCGGTCATGATCAACGGCTACGCCTTCCGCGACTACCTCGAGGAGGAGGCCCGCTTCGCCGGCCTTCGAAACCGCGACGAGGAAGTCAAAAAGCGCGTCCTGCGCAAGGCGCAGGATCTCGACCTGCCGATCACGGCGAAGGACATCCTGATCAGCCGCACCAGCACCCACTTCGACATCAAGGTCAAGTACGTCGTCCCGATCGAGACCCCCGTCTACACCTACAACTGGAATTTCGACGAGGCGATCCGCGCCCCCCTGTTCTAGCGTCCGTTCCCACACAGAAAAAAAGAGGGGCTCCTGGAGGAGCCCCTCGTGCTTCTTCGTCCTCCCGCCTTACGGGCAGACGGGCGCCAATGGCCTGAGCGTGCCGTCGCTTCGGCGTCCGAGGGCGGTCTGGGCCGGCGGCTGCGCCGCCACGGGGTTGTGCCCGGCGAGGAAGTAGGCGGCCTTGCCCAGGGGGACCGTCCTCCCCGCGCAGCTACCGACGGCGCCGCCGCAATCGGCGTCCGCAGTGCAGAAGATTGGGGGACCGACAGTGCAGGCTTTATCCGCGCGTGAAACCTGGGTCCCGATCTCCGCCTGTGGGATGTTCCCGAACATGCAGACGATTCCGGTGAGGGTGCTCAGGCCGGGGTCGCCGCTGCTGTTGATCGTCCCGACGTACAGGTCGTAGCCACTCACTTGAGGCAGCTGCAGGCGCGAAGGCCACGAGATCGTGGTCGTCGAGGTGCTGTTGACGTGGCTGGCGGAGAGGACGATGTCATCGCCGTCGCCGCGGTAGCTACGGACCAGCTTGTTGGAGGCAGCCGAAGTCCCGTCGGTCGTGCAGGTGGTGGTATCCACGCTGCAGCGCACCTGCACGCGGTAGGCAGCGTCCTTCGTCGGGTTGTCCACGAAGACCGGATTGGATGACCAGTCCTGCACCTGTGCCCCGTCCTTGCGGTAGAGGAACTGCGTGATCCCGCCGACGCACTTCCCGGGGTTCTCGGTGCCGACCGCCGAGAGAGTGATCCTCTGGCCCTCTGCGGCGAACGGATCCGGCGCGCAGGTCCCTTCACCAGCCAGGCAGTCCGCGTTCTGCGTGCAGGCCTTGGTCTGGGCGATGCTGCAGAACCTCGGCAGCGGGTTGCCGACGGCGTCCAGGACGTCGAGCTTCACCGTGTACCCGTGGTCGTCCTGGCCCTGGAGGCAGACGTCGGATGGGCAGCGCCCCCCCCGCTCGGTGACGCTGTCCGACTCGGGCGTGAATGTGGATTGCAGGCCGCCCGTGATGGTGATGGCGTCGATCCACCAGCCGTCGTCGTGCCGGGAGTTCCATCCGCCGATCTCGAAATAGGACGAGTTGCAGCAGTCGAACTCCCACGACTGGGCGATCCAGCGGATCCGCACCTTCTGGCCGACGTAGTTGGCCAGGCTGAACTTGCTCTGGACCCACAGGGCATCCCCCTCGATCCCCTCGGGGTGTCCCGGCCCGTCGCAATCGAAGATGCCGACCTTCTCCTGGTGGTTGCCGCAATGCGACCAGACGCCGTTCGGGTAGCACAGCAGCTCTCGCGTGCCGCGCGGCGCCGGCGGGTCGGAGCCGCTGTCCGTCGGCGTCAGGATGCAGTAGGTGGGCGACGTCCCGAAGGTCGACCAGATGTAGGAGATGTGATCGTAGACGTTCTGGAACGGGGCCAGCCTGTCCCAGAATCCCCACGCCTCGGCCGGCCCGGCGTCTGTGTCAACCGAGATCTGCACGTCTCCGAAATCGACCGCCTGCCCCTCGAAGGTGTTGAGGAAGTTGTTGTCCATGGTCGAGATGATGTGGAAGAACGACAGCTGCAGGTCGGGCTCGTGACCCGGAGGGGCGACCCTGGGCAGAGGCGTCAGGTTGATCGGGTTGGTCATGAACGCCGCCAGCTGGCGGAACTTCGTGCTGTCGCCGTCCGTGCTCCCCTGGTCGAAGTGGTAGCCCCAGTGCAGGGAGTTGCGCATCGCCGTCGATGCCGTTCCGGCCTGCCCGTCGTAGGCGAGACCTCCCCCGGTCGGGGTGATGTGCTTGGTGGCGTTCGGACACTGAGTCTGGGAGTTCTCCGGGCGGCAGTGGATGTGCCAGTCCATGTCGTTGTCCGGCTCGATGCGGCACTCCGGATCGATCGGCGGCACGAGGAAGCCGCTGCAGCCGATCCCCTGCAGGGTGTCCCCGATGCTCG
>JBIOWS010000208.1:0-2745 GCA_044868745.1 Candidatus Polarisedimenticolia bacterium | reverse complement strand
GCCCGGGCGTAGGGGTCCACGATCGCCTGGAAGGCGACTTCGGATTCACGCAGATCCGCGCTGGGCAGGTCCTCGACGGAGTTGTGCCCGCCGACGCCCAGGAAATTGCCGATCACGGAGATGCTCGGGTTGAAGTAGTTGGAGGTCTGGGCGGGGCCAGCGGGCGGGGGAGGCGCCCCGAGCGGAGCGCCGGATGGAGGCGGAGCCTGAGGGGGCGCGGCCCCCGCAGCGGGCCCCGCCGCCTGCAGGTCGGCCACCATGCGCTGCAGCCGTTCGACCAGCAGGCGCAGAGCGGTCACCTCGGCGCGAAGCTGAGACACTTCCCCGGGTGCGGGGGGCGGGTCGGTCTGCTGACCCATGGCAATCCTCGTCGTGCCGACAGTTGCCGCGGCGAGGATGGAAAGAAGTGGCAGGCGCACAATCCAGCGTGATGTCATGACTCCTCCGACTCCTGGTCATCACCGGCTCGGGAGGCTGTCATCCTCGACCGCGGCGATGAATCTCAAGCGGCCTGCCTCGACCGGGCACCAGCCGCGATAGCGTTAAAGTGGCATCCGCCCGGACCGGAGGTCGGTCAGGCGGAGCTTCGACGCTCAGGAGTTCGAGGCGGGTGGGGCGCGAAGCGGCCTGAGGTACCGGAGGATCGCCGACAGGGGAGAATCGGCATGGACCGCGGTCATGGCCGACGACGGGGTAATCGGCAGGGGAAGGGTCCCGCACGGGCGGGCGAGGGCCGGAGCGCTGAGGGCTTTGCAAGTCGAGCAGTCGCGCTGCGCGGGGCTATGGGGCGCTGTGACGTGCAATACGGAAAACGTCACGGCCAGAACGAGGAAGACGGCGCACAACGGCGCCCAGGTCGCGAGCCTCCGCCTACCGATCCGGTCCCCTCGCACGGTGCCGGCGATACTACTGCACGGTCACGGCGAAGTCAAAGGTCCGGGATCCACGGGGCGCTGCGGGATCACGTAGGGAGCGCCGGTAACCGGATCGCGCTCGACGCGCGCCTCGGTCCCGTACACGTCACGGATGAGATCCGTGGTGAGGACGGAGCCCGGGGTTCCGTCCGCCGCGATGCGCCCACCGTCGAGGACGGCCAGCCTGACGGCATGCCGGGCGGCCATGTTCAGGTCGTGGCTGACGAACACGACGGTCAGGCCCCGGTCGCGGTTCATGCGGCCGAGGATGTCGTAGATCTGCAGCCGGTGTCTCAGATCGAGGAAGGCGGTCGGCTCGTCGAGAAGGAGAACGCGGGGCACCTGGGCCAGCGCCCGGGCGATCAGGGCGCGCTGGCGCTCGCCGCTGCTCAGCTCCCGGAGACGTCTGCCTTCCTGGCCCCCGAGGTCCATGACGCGCAGTGCGACCCGGGCGAGGTCGAAGTCCGCCGCGCGCTCCAGTCCCCAGGGGCCGAGGTGGGGAGCCCGTCCCATCAGCACAACTTCGAGGACGCTGAAATTGAACAGGACCGCCTCTTCCTGCGGGACGACGGCGAGTATGCGCGCCCGCGCGCGGGGCGGGATGGCGCGCACCGGTCGCCCTTCGAGCAGCACATCGCCGGAGCGGGGCGCCAGGGATCCGCTCAGGAGCCTCAGCAGCGTGGTCTTGCCGGACCCGTTGGGTCCGATGATCGCCAGGAAGTCGCCCGCGACCACGTCGAGCGTCAGCCCCTCGAACAGCGGTGCGGTCGCGTCCGGGTGCCGGAACTGAAGGCGGCGTGCCGAAAGGATCGGATCACTCAAAGTAAGTCAGCCCTCGCTGGGCGCGATAGAGCCAGAGGAAGAACGGGCCGCCGCACAGGGCGGTGATCACGCCGACGGGCAGCTCGGTCGGCGCCATGACGGTCCGTGCCAGGGTGTCGGCGGCCATCAGGAAGGCGGCGCCGGTCAGGGCCGCGGCGGGGATGGTGAGGCGGTGGTCGGGCCCGAACAGCAGGCGGGCGGCGTGCGGCACGATGAGCCCCACGAAGCCCACCAGGCCGGTGACCGAGACGACCGCTGCGGTCATGAGCGACGCCAGGATCACGACGATGACACGGGTGCGCTCGACCGTGACTCCCATGGAACGGGCCGCGTCCTCTCCGACGCTGAGGAGGTTGAGATCGCGACCGGCGATCGTGAGGAGCGATACGCTGGTCAGGACCACGGCCGCCAGGAGGCCGATGAGGCGGTATCCTTCGATCGGCACGTTGCCGACCATCCACAGCATCACCCCCTGAATTCTGGTGAACTCTACGGCCGTCTCGATGAACAGGATGAGCGCCAGGTAGATCGCGTTCATCACCACGCCGATGAGGAGCATCGGGTAGGAGGCGAGGCGACCGCGCACGCTCGACAGGGCGAAGATGACGGCGACCGTGACGACGGCGCCCAGGAAGGCGGTCGCCGCGCGCACCGGGAGAGACGGGAAGGCCGTCTGCAGCCCCGCCGCGGTGGCGGCGATCGCGCCCAGGGCGGCCCCGCCGGAAATCCCGAGGATATAAGGGTCCGCGAGAGGATTGCGGAGGACCGCCTGGAATGCGGTTCCGGCGGCGCCCAGGGCGGCGCCCGCCAGAGCCGCCATCAGGATCCGTGGCAGCCGTACTCTGAAGATCATCGCGACGGCGGTCTCCGGGTCCCGGGAAACGCCGCCGGATCGGTGCAGCAGGTCGAGGATCGTGTACCCGCTGCTGCCGATGCTCGAGCAGACCGCGATCCCCAGAACCAGGGCGATGATCAGGGTTCCGAGCGACCAGGCGAGCCGGCGGGCGGT
>JBIOWS010000207.1:0-2592 GCA_044868745.1 Candidatus Polarisedimenticolia bacterium | reverse complement strand
GGGCTTGCCCGGCCGCCCGATGGAGCAGTTGAAGGCCTTGGCTCGCCGGTCCCTCGAGGCGCCCGGCCTCGACCTGGTCCATCTCGTCCACCGCCGGGAGGGACGGCGCTGGGTGCTGCGCCTCTATGTCGAGCGCCCCGGAGGCGGTGTGACCCTCGAGGACTGTGCGCGCGCCAGCCGGCAGTTCGCGACCGCCCTGGAGGTGGCGGACCTGATCCAGCACACCTACACCCTCGAGGTGTCCTCTCCCGGCCTGGATCGGCCGCTGTTCGAGGAAGAGGACTACCGGCGCTTCGCCGGTCGACGCGTTCGGCTCACCACGCACCGTCCTCTGGCAGGCCGCCGGCACTTCCTGGGCACTCTCCTGGGCTGTGTGGAGGGGAGGGTTGGCCTGCGGCTCGAGGACGGGCGGGAGCAACGGATCCCCTTAGACGCCGTAGCGGCAGGCCGTCTCGAGGCGGATCTGAAGGGAAAAGTCTGAAGTAGAGGAGCCTGGCCATCAGGTCCGCAGGGAAGGCGCAGGAGTGGCGCAGATGAGCAACGAACTCTTCCAGACCATGGAACAGGTGGCGCGAGAGAAGAACATCGACGTCGATGTGATCATCGAGGCGATGCAGGACGCGATCGTCGCGGCGTCGAAGAAATACTACAAGACCCGGGAGAACCTCGTTTCCCGATTCAATCGGGAAAACGGCCAGTTGGAGGTGTACGCGCAGAAAACCGTCGTCGAGTCGGTTCAGGACGACGACACGGAGATCTCTCTCGAGGAGGCCCAGAAGATCGCGCCGGAGGCGACCCTCGACGCCATCATCGAGTTCCCCCGGTCCACTGAGGGCCTGACCCGCGTCGCCGCCCAGGCGGCGAAGCAGGTGATCTATCAGAAGGTCCGCGAGGCCGAACGGGACAACATCTACAGCGAATACATCGACCGCGTCGCGGAGATCATCAACGGCATCGTCAAGCGCTTCGAGCGCGGCGACATGATCGTGGATCTCGGGAGGACCGAAGCGCTGCTCCCGCGGCGCGAGCAATCCCGCGCCGAACACTACAACCCGGGCGACCGGATTCGTGCCGTCATCATCGCCGTGGAACGCGCCTCAAAGGGGCCCCAGGTCGTCCTCTCCCGGACCGATCCCCTTCTCGTGAAGAAGCTGTTCGAGATGGAGGTGCCGGAGATCTATGACGGCACCGTCGTGATTGAAGCCTGCGTGCGGGACCCCGGGGATCGCTCCAAGATCGCGGTGCGATCCAACGAACGGGACATCGACCCGGTGGGGGCATGTGTGGGGATGAAGGGTTCACGCGTTCAGTCGGTGATCCGTGAGTTGCGTGGCGAGAAGATCGACATCGTCCAGTGGTCGACGGATCCGCTGCAGTTCGTCCAGAACTCGCTCAACCCCGCGAAGATCAATCGCGTCGGGGTCGTGGACGAGGAACAGCGCCTGCTGGAGGTGGTGGTCTCGGAGGACCAGCTCTCGCTCGCCATCGGCAAGAAAGGTCAGAACGTCCGTCTCGCCTCGCGCCTCACCGGCTGGCGAATCGACATCAAGAGCGAGGCCGAAAAGGTGCGCGAGGTCGAGCGGGAGATGGAGCGGCTGGCGAAATCCCGATCGCGCATGCGCGACCTGCCGGGCGTTGGCGACGTCATCGCGGAGCGACTGATCGCGGCCGGCTTCGGCACGCTCGAGGATGTCGCCGGCGCCTCGATCGAAAACTTGGCCGCCGTGCAGGGGATTAGCGAAGCCAGCGCCGAGAAGCTGAAGGAGGCCGCGACGGTCGCGAGCCAGGCCCTCTTCGAGGAGGAAGCGGCCCGCCATGCCGCCGACGACGCGGCGCGGAAGGATGCCGAGGATCGGACCCGGCGCGAGGCGGAGGAAGCCACGCGCCTGGCCGCAGAGGAGGAAGCCCGACGGCAGGCGGAGCTCCTGGCTCTGACCGAAGTTCCCCCCGAGGCTGGCGCAGACGATCTGTCCACCGCCATCGGGGCTGACGAAGAGCCTTCCGAAGGAGGACCCGTGGCGGAGGAAGCCACGGAGGGTCCGGGGACCGAGGAGGCGTCGCGCCGGACCCTTGCCGGGGAGGCCAGCGGCACAGCGGGTGATGAGACGGCCTGAACGGCCGGGGTGAACTCGTGGGCAAGGTCAGGATCTACCAGGTTGCGAAAGAGGCCGGCCTCCCGGCGGAGAAGCTGGTGGCCGAACTCCGCAAGATGGGCGTGGAGGTCAAGTCGAACTTGAGCGCCGTCGAGGTGGAGGTCGCGGCGCGGGCCACCGCTGCCCTGAAGGCAGTCCGTCCCGCGCCGGCCGTGAAGCCGTCGTCGAGGACAACCTCGGAGCGGCCCGCTCCACGGGCTCCGACCGCCGGCGCGGTGGCCCCAGCCAAGACCCCCGGCGCCACCAGGCCGAGTGCTTCTCCGGCTCCTGCCCCGACGCGCCACACACCCTCGCCAGCGATGGGTGCGACGAGACCCGTAACCCGTCCGCCCTCCCCCGCTGCACCGACAGGTGCTCGCGTGACGCCATCGACCCAGCATGGTCCGGCCAGGATCGGATCGAGGCCGGGGTTCGCACCACGCCCCGCCGGGTCGGGCTC
>JBIOWS010000206.1:0-3131 GCA_044868745.1 Candidatus Polarisedimenticolia bacterium | reverse complement strand
CAGGGACGTGGTGGATCGGCTCCGCGGCAGGCTCGGCCGCTACCGGTAGGATGAGACGATGAACGACCTCCCCTCGCTCTGTGAACGTGTCCTGAAAACCGGTCTCGTCATGCTGATCGCCTTTACGCCGTTCGCCTTCGGGACGGTCGAACCGTGGTCCATCGCGCTCATGGAGTGGGGCGTGACGACGCTTCTCCTGGTCTTCCTCCTGGCTCGACTGTGGCCCACGACCGAGGTCAGACCCGCCACCCCGCGCCTCACCGGTCTCGAACTCCCGATCGGGCTCTTCATCGTGCTCTGCGTGCTGCAGACGGTGCCGATGCCGCTGCGCTGGCTGAACATGATCTCGCCGGGCTCGGCCGGTATGTACCAAAAGATCGACTGGCCGCCGGCGGCGCCCGCGGTCGATTCCCGGGGCGGAGTCGCGCCGGACAGTGACTCGCTGCCTCGGCTCGATCTCCCCGATCGGCGGCCCGTGAGCGTCTATCCCACAGGGACCTGGCATCGCCTCCGCCTTCTCGCCGCCTTCGCGGCGCTGTTTCTTCTGGTGAGCGCGTGGGCGGACCGCGCCGACAGGATCCTCTTCGGTCTGATCTCCGTGACCATCGTGGGGTTCCTGGTGGCGGTGCACGGCCTCGTGCAGTTCCTGACCTGGAACGGGAAGATGTTCTGGGTCAGGAAGGTCGCCTCGGTCTCGGTTTTCGGCCCCTTCGTCAACCATAACCATTTCGCCGGATACGTCGAAATGGTCATCCCCGTCGCCATCAGTCTGGCCACGTATTTCATCGAGGTCGGGCGCCGACCGGATGGGACGCGCAGGATCGATCGGGGCCTGTGGGGCACGGACGGGCGGTCGCGCCTTGGTCAGGGTGTCCTGGCGCTGTTCGCCTCCCTGATCCTCGTCGGGTCCCTGTTCTTCTCCCAGTCGCGCGCCGGGATCCTCGCTGCCGTCATCGGCGGTGTAGTCTTTTTCGTCCTGCTGTGGCGGAGGATCGCTTCGCGGTCCGCGGTCTGGTCGGTCGGTATCGCCCTACCGGTCCTCGTGTCGGTGTTGATCGCCTGGATCGGGGCGGATGTCGTGACCCGGCGGCTCGAAACCTATTCCGCCTTGAAGACGGAGGCCTCCTTCCGGCTGCGCCTGATCGTCTGGGACAGTGTCCTGCGGAACCTCCCCCGTTACCACTGGTTCGGCTCGGGGCTGGGGACCTTCGAGGAGAGCTTCGCGCCGCTGACGCCTCCGGGCTCGGCGGCGCGCTGGGACATGGCCCACAACGACTACTTGCAACTCCTTTGGGAGACGGGGGTGGTGGGAGGCGCCATCGTCCTGTTCGGCGGGCTCGTCTTCGCGTGGCGATACTGGTGGCCGGCACTGCGCAGCCGCGGTCATCCATTGCATGTCTTCCGGGTAGGTCTCGCGGTCGCGCTCCTCAGCATCGCGCTGCATTCCTGCGTCGATTTCAGTCTCCAGATCGGCGCCAACGGCTTCCTGTGCGCTCTGATCGCGGGCCTGCTCGTGGCGCTGGACCGGGTGGCCGGCAGGGAGATGGCCGCGCAGGAGGCCGGCATCGGCGGGGGATGATTGACGATTGCCGCCCGCGGGCGGGCATCGTATATTGAGGTCCTGGCGCATGGCCCGAAAAGCCTTGATTCTCTGTTCTTTCAGCCTCCTGTTCGCGGCGGAGAGCGTCTATTTTGTCCGCCAGAGCGTGGCGAGCGTCCTGCGCCTGCACGGGGAACAGGCGCTATTCAAGAACGACCACCAGCGCTCTTGGCGCAACTACAAGCAAGCGCTCGCCTGGGGAGGAGATGTGGAGCGCCTGGAGACCGACATCATCGAGATGCTCCTGTTCGGCCTGGACCAGAGCGAAGCGGGGATCAAGATCCGTCCGGCCCTGGACACGCCCGACGCGCTCGGAATGCTCTTCACCTTGGTCGCCCGTCGCATTCAGGAGGCCCCCCACAAGGCATACTACTGGTCGCTGGCTTCGGACATCTATCTCGATGATGTCCGCCAGCGCCGGCGCCGGTCACCGCTGGATCTATCCAGGCTCTCGGAGGACCCTCTCGAGAACCTGCAGCCGGAGGAGTGGCTGGGGGTCGCCGCGCTCGAAAGGGCGAGTCAGCTGGAACCGAATAACTATCTCTACCATGACCTTCTGACCGAGTTCTTCCTCGAGATCGGTAGCTCTGAGAAGGCGGCGGAATACTGCCGCCGGGCCGTTGCCGCCTATCCGGTCATGGCGGACCACATGTACCTTCTGCGTGACGATCTGCCGCCCGTCGTCCTGGAAGCTGCCATCCAGGGATTCGAGGACGCGAGCCGTGCCACCTCGATGGTCGCCCCCGAGGTGATCGAGAGCGACGCTGGCCGGCTTCTGGCATGGCACAAGGAAGACCGTAGGGCGATCCCCTACCTGAAACGAGCCATCGCCCTCGCCCCCGACCTTTACGAAGCGCAGTACCAGATGGGGGTCGTTGCCTACGGGATGAAGGACTTCGAGGAGGCGTTCAGGCGCCTCCGTGAGGCGAGCCGGATCCAGCCCGAGGCGTCGATGCCGCACATCCACATCGGGCTGTCACACCTCGCGCTCGGGCACCTGCAGGAGGCGATCGCCGAGTTCAGGACCGCCCGGGAGAAGGATCCGAAGATGTTCTGGTACTTCAACCTCCTCGGTGAGACGCTGGAGAAAGCGGGGCAACACGAGGAGGCCGAGAAGCAGTTTCTCGCCGCGGCCCACCTCAATTCCAAGGATGTCGGCGCCTGGGTGAACCTGCTCGCCTTCTACGTCCGGCACCAGGATCTCAAAGGAGCGACCAGTACCTGCTCGAAGCTGGCGGCGGTGGCCCCCGACAACGCCTATTACAGGGAGCAGTGCGCTTCTCTGGGGCTGGATCTCCGATGAGCGCCCTCGGGAAGATCAGCAAGCCCGTCCTGCTCCTGGGGGGCATCGCCTACTTTCTCTTTTTGTGCGTCGCACTGCTCTGGTGGCACATGCAGCCGGACGGTGTCCTGGCGTTGACGGTCGGAGGCATCGCCCTGATGGCGATCACCCTGCGCCCGTATCTCGGCGTGCATGCCTTCATCATGCTCCTGTTCTTCGAGAACCTCCTGGCCCTGGGCCAGGGGCTCA
>JBIOWS010000205.1:0-4872 GCA_044868745.1 Candidatus Polarisedimenticolia bacterium | reverse complement strand
CAGCGCGGTGCCCGCGCACACGACCGCGGCGGGCAAAGCGCTCCTGGCGCACCTCCCGCCGGAGGCCCTTGAGGTACTTCTATCGGGCCAGGAGCTCATTACTGAAACGTCGCACAGCATCACGTCGAAGGCGCAGCTGCGAGAACAGCTCGTGAAGATTCGCTCGCGGGGCTACTCCGTGACGGAGGGTGAGCATCTGAGCCAGGTGAGCGCGATTGGCGCGCCCGTGTTCGACAAGGACGGCTTCGCGGTCGCAGCCATCAGCGTGGCGTTTCCCAGCTACCTCGTGCCTCGCGAGCAGTTTTCGTCGATCGGAGAGGCGGTTCTAGAAACGGCGCGCGCGATCTCCCGACGGCTCGGCTACCGCCCGCGGTCCGGGCTGGTCGAGGGAGCGGGCGCGGCAGCGGAGGGATCAGGGGCGTAGGACGCACGGCCACACTTCAGGGGGAGGGGAACGCGATGGGTGCATGGGAGCTGCTGCAAACGCTCGAGGAGAAGGTCGATCCGAAGCGGGCCGCGGTCGTCACCGTGGACGTGCAGAATGACTTCTTCCACGACAAGGGATATCTCGGGACGATAGGTGCTCCGCTCCGCCTCGTGCAGGAGATGGCACCGAGGCTCGACGCCTTTCTGACCGCCGCGCGGCGGGCCGGGACGAAGATCATCCATGTCATCAGCTACCATGACGAGCAGTACGCTTCCGTCGTGGTCACGGAGCAGAAGCTGCGGAATGGGCTGCCCATGGAGCTGAACGGGCGTCAACTCAAGGACGCCCCCTACTGCATGAAGGGGACCTTCGGCGCCGACTTCTACGGCATCCAGACGACGCCGGGTGAAGAGATCGTCGTCAAGTACCGGTACAGTGGATTCCACGGGACGCATCTCGACATGCTTCTTCGTTCCTGGGGCATCCAGACCGTTATCCTGACCGGCGCGGCGACGAACGTCTGCGTGGAATCGACGGCCCGCGACGTCTACATGCACGACTACTACCTCGTCTTCGTCAGCGACTGCACGGCGACGATGACGACGGAGGCGCACGAGTACACCCTCAAGATGATGGACCAGTACTTCGGCCAGGTCGCCAGCTCCGAGCAGATCATCCGCGCCTGGGAGACGACAGTTGCACGCGCCGCGGCCCTGGTCGGCACGCAGCGCTGAGCGGGGTCCGCGCGCGCACAGGGGAGGAGGATCGGCCGGGCCTGCCGCCTCGGCCGCAGGCAGATGGCTGAGCTGATCGGACAAGTCATCTTCGGATTGGCGATCGGGTCGGTGTACGCTCTTGTAGCCATCGGGTTCAGTATGATCTTCCGCTCCACGGGGCTGCTCCACTTCGCCCATCCCGATCTGATGATGGTCGGGGGGATGGTCGGGTACAGCGTGGCCGTGCGGACCCAGCTGCCCCTCATCGCCGTGTTCCTCATCGCCGGGGTGGCGGTGGGGGGGCTGTCCGCGGTGATCGACCGCCTCAGCTTCCGGCCCCTGCGGCGGCGGGGCGCCCTGCTGAACCTGATCATCGCGACGATCGGGTGGAGCATCATCCTGATCAACCTCGCGATCTTCGTCTGGGGGATCGAGCCCAACTCCTATCCCCAGGGCTATCTACCGCAGGGTCGCCGCATCGCGGGCATCCTCATTGCCCCCCAGAACGTGCTCATCCTGGCCGTGGCGCTGGTCGCCATGGGCGGGCTGCAGCTCTTCTTCACCCGCAGCCGGATGGGGCACGCCATGCGGGCCACAGCGGAGAATGCCGTCGCCGCCCAGTTGATGGGGATCCGCGTAGAGCGGATGATGGCGCTCACCTTCTTCTTGAGCGGCCTACTCGCCGGCGGGGCGGGAGTGCTGGTGGCCTCGATGTTCTACGCAGATGCCTCGCTGGGGTTGATCGGGGTGAAGAGCTTCGCCGCCGCGGTCCTAGGCGGGTTCGGTCAGTTCGGGGGGGCCGTGGCCGGCGGCCTGCTGCTGGGGCTGGTCGAGACCCTTGGCGCCTTTTACATTTCGTCCGCGTTCAAGGACCTCATCGCCTACTCGCTGCTCATCCTCGTGCTACTCCTGCGGCCGACGGGGCTCTTCGGCTCCCGGCTGGTGAGGCCGGACTGATGCGCATTTCGTGGGATCGCCCGCTGGCCACGCCGGCCTCGGCCGGTGCGCTGCTGGTGCTGGCCGTGCTGCCCAGCCTACTGGCCGGGAACCCGTACTTCATCTTCGTCCTCAACACCGTGCTGATCTCGGCGCTGCTCGCGCTGGGTCTGCAGCTGGTCTTAGGGTACGGCGGGATCCTGCAGCTGGGCTACGCGGGCTTCATGGGCCTGGGCGCCTACGCCTCCGCGCTGCTGACGACCCGTCTCGGGCTCCCGTTCCCGCTCGGATTCCTCGGCGCGATCCTCGTCGCCGTGGCCGGCGGGGCGGTGATGACCCCCATCGTCCGCTTGCGCGAGATCTACTTCGCGATGGCGTCCTTCGTCTTTGGATTGATCCTGGAGCTGGTCTTCAACCAGTGGTCGGCGGTAACGAACGGCCCGATTGGATTCCGCGGGATCCCGCTGCCGGCCATCGGGGGGTTCGTCCTGCGGCGGCCGCAGGACATGTACTACCTGCTACTGGCCGTCACCGCCCTGACATACGCCGGCACTTGGCGCCTCCTCCATTCGCCGTTCGGGACGGCGCTCCAGGCGATGCGGGAGAGCGAGGTGGCCTGCCGAACGTCCGGGGTCAGCATCACTGCCGTCAAGGTCAAGCTGATCCTCCTCAGCTCGGCGATCGCCGGAGCGGCGGGAAGCCTGCTGGCCCACATGAACGGCTTCATCAGCCCCATCTCCTTCGGTTGGACGCAGTCCGTGGTGATCCTGATGATGGTGGTCGTCGGCGGCGTGCGCTCCCTGCCCGGCGCGGTGCTGGGGGCAGGGCTGATCCGGATCATGCTAGAGCGCACCAGCGTGCTGGGCCGCCAGAGTAACATCGTCTTCGGGGTCGGGTTGATCCTCTTCATGACTTTCCTCCCGCACGGGCTGGCCGGCCTGGACCGGCGCCTGGCGCAGGCGGCGGGCGCGTTGCTCGGGTTGCGCGCGCGGCTACAGCAGGAGCCTCCCAGTGCTTGAAACCCGCGACGTGACCAAGCGTTTCGCCGGCCTCACCGCGGTGCAGGCGGTCGACCTCCGCCTGCAGGATGGGGAGATCCACGGCGTGGTGGGGCCGAACGGCGCGGGGAAGACTACGCTCTTCAACGTCATCAGCGGGCTCTACGCGCCGGACACCGGCCGCGTCGTGCTCGATGGCACCGATGTGACCCGGTGGCCGGCACACACCCGGGCCCGGTGGGGGATCGGGCGGACTTATCAGACCCCCCAGGTTTTCCTCGACCTCAGCGTTTTCGACAACGTCGTCATCGGGCAGGCGTGCGTGCGGCCGCCGACCGTGGCGCAGGCCGTTACGCTGCGGCGGCAGGCGCGCGCCGAGATCGCGCGCACCGTCCAGGAGATCCTGGTGTTCGTGGACCTTCCAGTTTCCCTGGTCACGCGCGCGGGCGAGCTGTCCTTCGCGGCGCAGAAGCGGCTCGAGCTGGCCCGGGTGTTGATGGGACGTCCGCGCGTCGTCCTGCTGGACGAGCCAGCTGCCGGGTTGGACCGCCTGGAGGTGACCGCGCTCGACGACGTAATCCGCCGGGTGCGGGACCGCGGGATCACCGTATGCCTCATCGAGCACAACATGCGCCTCGTCATGGGCATGTGTGACACCATCACCGTGCTCGACTTCGGGCGGAAAATCGCGGAGGGCCCTCCGACCCTGGTGAGGGCGGATCCGCAGGTACTCGCAGCCTATCTGGGACGCGCGGCCGATGCTGACCTGTAGCGGGCTGCATGTCCGATACGGCGCCGTCCCCGTGCTCCGGGACGTCTCCCTCGAGGTGCGCCCGAATGAGCTGGTGGTGCTGCTCGGTCCCAATGGGGCCGGGAAGACAACGACCCTGAGGACGATCACGGGCCTCCTCCGCCCCCAGAGGGGAGAGATCGCGTTCAACGGGCGCCCTCTGGCCGGGCTGGATCCGGCCGAGATCGTCGCCCTCGGAGTAGCCATGGTCCCGCAGGGGCGGATGATCTTCCAGACGCTGACCGTCCGAGAGAACCTGATGCTGGGCGCCTACCTGACCGGGGATGCGGCCACGGTGGCGCGGCGGCTCGGCTCCGTGCTCGAGATCTTTCCGGCGCTCCGGCTGCGGCTGCAGCAGTCGGGCGGCACGCTCTCGGGGGGCGAGCAGCAAATGCTTGCCATCGGGCGGGCGCTCATGTCGGAGCCGGCCCTCCTGATCCTCGACGAGCCCTCGACCGGACTGGCCCCCCTCGTCGTCGAGTCCATCTTCGCCTCGCTCGCCGCCCTCCACCGCCAGGGTACGATGATCCTCCTGGTCGAGCAGAATGCGCGGGTGGCGCTCGACGTCGGCACGCGGGGCTACGTGCTGGAGAGCGGGACGATCGTCGCGGCTGGCGCAGCGGAGGCGCTGCGCCGGGACGACCGGCTGGTCGAGGCCTATCTCGGTTAGGGTCGCTTGACACGCAGGCGGATCTGGCAGGGACAGACACAGCCACGAAGGGGGGAGATCCAGTGACACAGCTCTGGAAACACCTGACCGTCGCGGTCGCGGTACTCGGCATCGTTGTCTTTTCGCTCGGGACTCCGCAGCCGCCGGTCCTGTCGGCCCCGGCCGACACGATCAAATTCGGGTTCTCGGCACCGCTGACGTCTTTCATCGCCTTCGCTGCGGTGCGCGCCAAGTCCGGTACGGAGTTCGCCGTGGAGCAGCTCAACGCCAGGGGCGGGATCCTCGGGCGGCGCGTCGAGGTCCTTTACGGGGACACGCGTCTCGATCCGAACGAG
>JBIOWS010000204.1:0-2132 GCA_044868745.1 Candidatus Polarisedimenticolia bacterium | reverse complement strand
AGACCCGACCGAACGGGTAACCCGTCCAGCTACCGGTCGCCAAATCGCGGACCAGGAGCATGATCAGTGGCTGCGCGCCGGAGTTGGGGAGAGCGTCGAGCGAGGTTTTGACGGCGGCGAAGACGCGGCCGCTGCCGTCCGACTGCAAAGACTTCAGGTTGATGTGGTCGTCGCCGGCGTTCGGTCCCTGGATGGCGGTCCGGCTCGGTTCCCAGGTCGAGTCCGGATCGCCGTCGTGGTGGATGGCGAAGTACATGCCGGAGTCGAGCTGGTTGCTCCACATCACGCCGATCTTGTCGCCGCCGAACGCCACGACCGACGAGATATCGTCCGAGGTCACGCTCGTCCCCGCGACCGGCAGGACGAAGGGGGTCCCCCAGGTCCGGTCGCTGCTCATGGTGCGATTGACGTAGACGAGATCGCCTTGGACCCAGGTGGCCCAGATCTTCCCACTGGAGTCTTTGTCGATCACCAGCGTCTCGGAGGAGAAGTTGTTGATGGAGACGGGGAATCCCGCGTCGAGCGAATACGTTTTTGTTGCCTGAACGTAGCTGTAGCGGAACAGCTGGCCCGGGAAGCCGGACGTCGGCGTGAGCGAGTAGACGTGGGAAGCCACGTAGAGGTGGGAGCCGTCCCAGAGGCAGTCGGCCCGGCTGTTGGAACGCGGGTCGAGGGTCACCCCCGTGTCGATCCAGGTCTGCGTGGTCAGGTTCAGCCGGAAGATATGGAAGTCCTTGCTGGTCGTGTCGTAGATGTCGCCCCACCAGACCCCGTCGTTCCACCACAGCTTGCTTTCGGGTTTGGAGCCGCTCGGGCTCTCGGTCGCGCCGCTGAACGATTGATCCCTGTAGCCGATGTCTCCCGGACTGGCAGGCCCTGGGCGGATCGAGAATGCAAAGATGAGACCTAAGGTAAAGAGCGATAACCACTTGCGAGTCAGGCGGACCATCCTATTTGACCTCGTGATTTTCCCGTTCTCCGCTAAACCCAAAGCCGGACAAACTCCACCCTTCGCCTTGGCGGCTGCCTTCAAGACACACCGAGGCGATTACGCTTCAGTTTCTCTCGCCCGGCTGGTCGTTTTGTCCCGGAAGCGGAACGTCCGCCCACCTGGTGCGGAAATGTCCTCTAAATTGCCCCTGGCGTCAAGAGCCTCCTGAGCGATTTTTGCTATGGCGGCATCGGTCCACGGCAAAATCCGGGGGGACCCGTTGCGCGGGGTCGAAGGACGGAACCGATCCGTATAGGGTTTCAGCATATGCAGCGGCGCGCCCCCCCCATCGGAGACACCCGACGCCGCATCGGCGGACCGCCGGCCGCGTGCGGTAGAATCCGCCCCGGAGGGACCGATGCGCGTGCTAGTCACCGGAGGGACCGGTTTCACCGGGACGGCTCTGGTCAGAAGGCTCTTGAAGGAGGGGCACACCGTCGTCGCCCTGGATTACAAGGAAGGGCTGGAGTGCCAGACGCTGCGCACCATGGGCGTGCAGGTCGTCCTGGGCTCGGTGACCGACAAGTCGGTCGTGGACGGGTGCATGAAGGGGGTGGAGGTCGTCCACCACCTCGCGGCGGCCTTTCGCGAGCTGAACGTCCCCGATACCTATTACGACGAAGTGAATGTGCGCGGGACGCGCAACGTCCTGGAGGCCGCGCGCAGGCACGGCGTCGGTAGATTCATCTACTGCAGCACCTGCGGCGTGCACGGCAACGTCGAGCACCCTCCCGCCGACGAGGACGCGCCGATCGCCCCCGCCGACTACTACCAGCGGACGAAGTATCTGGCGGAGCCGGTCGCCAAGGAGTTCGGCGACACGCGAATGAAAACCGTCATCGTCCGGCCGGCCGCCATCTACGGCCCCGGCGACCCGGAGAGGTTCTTCATGATCTTCAAGCGCGTCGCCAGGGGCACGTTCCCCATGTTCGGCAGCGGTCGCACCCTGTACCACCCCCTGTACATCGACAACCTGGTGGATGCCTTCATGCTCTGTATGCACCGGGAGGTGCCGAACGGGAGGGAATATCTCATCGCCGACGAGGAATATCTCTCAATCGAGGAGATCGTCCGCGAGGTCGGCCGGGCCCTCGGGATCGCGGTCAAGATCCCGCACTACCCCATCACCCCGCTCATCGTC
>JBIOWS010000203.1:0-2901 GCA_044868745.1 Candidatus Polarisedimenticolia bacterium | reverse complement strand
TATTGATCATGTCGGCCGGGGGGTGGGTGTGCGCAGTCGTGCGCGGGGTCAAGGGCGTGAACCGTTCGCGATCGGTGGCGGATCTGGCGATCGTACTCTCCCTTGCCGTCGTTTACTTCGCCGCGGGGAAGCTGGGCCTGACCCTCGCCTTCGTGAACCCGAGCGCAACCCTGGTCTGGCCCCCTACCGGCATCGCTTTAGCCTCTCTCCTGGTCCTTGGATATAGGGTCTTTCCAGGCATCCTCCTGGGAGCCTTCCTGGTCAACGTCACCACCGCCGGCTCGGTTTTGACATCGGTCGCCATCGCCGCGGGGAATACTCTCGAGGGAGTGGCGGGGGCCTGGCTGGTGAACAGGTTCGCCGGCGGATGCCGCCCGTTCGATCGACCCGGCGACGTGTTCAGGTTCGTCCTCCTGGCCGCGATGGCCGGAACGGCGGTCAGCCCCAGCATCGGGATCACAAGCCTCGTTCTGGGCGGCTTCGCCGCCTGGAAAGACTACGGATCGATCTGGCTGAACTGGTGGATGGGAGACGCGGTGGGGGCTCTCGTCGTGGCCCCTGCGCTCATGCTCTGGAGCGCCGACCCCCGGCCGCACTGGAGCCGCTCGCAGGCACTCGAGGCGGTCGCTCACCTTCTGTCGCTGCTCTTCGTGTCGCAGATGGTGTTCGGCGGGCTCCTGTCTTCGGAGACCAGCACCTCTCCGCTGTCGTTCCTGTGCATCCCGTTCCTCCTCTGGGCCGCCTTCCGGTTCGGTCCGCGCGAGACGGCGATCACCAGCCTGATCCTCTCGGGGGTGGCGATTGCGGGCACCCTCCGCCGCCTCGGCCCGTTCCCGAGCGAGATCCAGAACAACTCGCTCCTGGTGCTGCAGGCCTTCATGGGGGTCACCGCCGTGATGGCCCTGTCGCTCGCCGCGGTCGTGGCCGAGCGGAGGCGAGACCGGGAGGCCCTGGCGCTCAAGGCGGCCGATCTGGCGCGCTCCAACGCCGAGCTGGAGCAGTTCGCCTACGTGGCCTCGCACGACCTACAGGAGCCGCTGCGGATGGTGACGGGGTTCGTCGAGCTCCTCAAGAAACGCTACCGGACCCAGCTGGACGCCGAGGCCGGTGAGTTCATCCAGTTCGCCGTGGACGGCGCCACGAGGATGCGGATCCTCATCGATGATCTGCTGACATTCTCCAGGGCGGGCCTGATCCGCGGGCCGATGCAGCCGACCGATTGCGGACAGGCGCTGGCGGAGGCCCTCGCCAATCTGAGCGCCGCCGTCAAGGAGAGCGGTGTGGTCGTCACTCACGACGAGCTGCCGACGTTGCCGGGCGACGCCGTCCAGCTTACCCAGGTGTTCCAGAACCTGCTCAGCAACGCGATCAAGTTCCGGGGCGAGAAGCGCCCCCTGGTGCACGTCTCCGCCCGCCGCAACGGTGGTGAGTGGATCTTTTCGGTGCGCGACAACGGCATCGGCATCCAGCCGGAGTCCGCCAACCGGCTCTTCGTGCTGTTCCAGCGGCTGCACGAGCGCGACAAGTACCCGGGGAGCGGCATCGGCCTGGCGACCTGCAAGAAGATCGTCGCGCGCCACGGCGGACGGATCTGGGTCGATTCGCAACCGGGCAAGGGCACGACCTTTCAGTTCACGCTCCCCGCTCCCGAGGAGAGCCTCAGCGGGACCGGTCGAGCAGCGGTCCGACGGCGTAGAGGACGGCCGCCACGGTCGCCGCGCACGGCAGCGTGACGACCCAGGCGGCCAAAATCTCGACGACCGGCCGCCGGCGCGCCTGTCGGGCGGCCAGCCCGATCCCGAAGATCGCCGCGACGCTGACGTGCGTCGTGGACACGGGCAGTCCGAGGCAGGAGGCCAGGATCACCAGAACGGCGGTCGCCAGATTGGCGCTGAACCCCTGACCGTCGTTCATCGGGGTGATCCTGCGGCTCATCGTCTCGGCCACCCGGCGCGCGCCCAGGAGGCCTCCGAGAGCCATCACCGCGGCCACGCAGAGATACCACCCGATCGACAGCCTCGTGGGGCCGGCGGCAAGCAGCAGGGCGACGATCTTCGGGGTGTCGTTCAGACCACGGGCCAGGCTGACGGCCCCTGCGGAGAGGAAGTGGAGCCTGTCCAGCACCTGCTGCGCCGAGAGACCCAGCACCTTCCCCGAGTACCGGGACCGGCACGAGGACAGTGCGTCCAATGCGAGGGCCACTCCGCCGGGATACAGGGTGGCCGCGCCATCCGGACGGACCTCGACCGTCCCCACGGCGGGGCCGATGCACAGACAGGTCTCTTTGCCGACGCCCAATCGGAGCCGCACGCTCCGGAACGCCGGGTACAGGACCAGGACGAGGAGGACGGCCACGAGGGGGGACAGGAGCAGGGGCGAGACGAAGCGGCCGAGAAGCGCTCCCACGCGAATCTGCGATCCGTCCGCGACGAGCCCCGCGCCGAGCAGGCCTCCCAGCAGGGAGTGGGTCGTCGAGACTGGGATCCCGAGGCGCGTGAAGATCAGGACGGCGAGAGCCGCGCCTCCGGCGGCGGCCACCAGGAAGCGCGGCTCCGTCGCCAGGCCGTCCGGAACCAGCCCCTTCCCCGAGAACGACCGGGCCAGGTCCCGGCCGGCGAGCAGCGCGATCGCCGATCCGGCGAAGGTGCTGGCGGTCGCCAGAGCGAGCGCCTTGCGGTACCCGCAGGAGCCGCTCCCGAACAGCGTCGCGACCCCCTTGAAGTTGTCGTTCGCCCCGTTGGCATAGGCGACGAACAGAACAGCGAGGAGGAGGATCACGCCGGAATTCTACCGCCCGAGCCGGTTCCCACGCGCATTGACCCGGGTCGTGTTTGGCCCTATCATCGCGCGGCTCGCTCCCCGACCCAAGGCCGATCTCCTCGACGGAGGACGACGATGAAG
>JBIOWS010000202.1:0-4965 GCA_044868745.1 Candidatus Polarisedimenticolia bacterium | reverse complement strand
CCTCGGGGGTCGTCTCCCTCCTGGGGGACAGCCTCAAACTGGTGGCGATCGTCGCGATCCTCTGGTGGCTCGACTGGCGTCTCGCCCTGGCGACATTCACGATGGTCCCGGGTCTGTTTGCGCTTTCCGTGGCTTTCCGCGGTCGTATCCGGCAGACCTATCGCGAGGTGCGCCGCCGCATCGCGCGCATCAACGCGCATCTGCAGGAGTCGATCTCCGGCATGATCCTGGTTCAGCTGTTCCGCAGGGAGCGCGAGAACCTCCGCGAGTTCGAGGCGATCAACCGGGCCCACCGCGACGCGGAGCTGAAGTCCGTCATCTACGAATCGTCGTTCTCGGCCATCATCGAGCTGGTGGGCAGCGTGGCCACCGCCTTGATCGTCTGGTACGGGGGAGGCCAGATCCTGCGCGGCACGCTCACATTCGGCACCCTGGTCGCCTTCATCGAGTACACGGCGAGGTTCTTCGCACCGATCCGCGACCTCTCCGGCTTCTACGCCGTCCTGCAGGCCGCCATGGCCTCCCTGGAGAGGATCTTCGCCCTGCTCGACACCAGGCCGGCGATCGTCAGCCCCGAGGTCCATCCTCCCTCCGGTCCGGTTCGCGGCCGGATCGAGTTCGACGCCGTCCGATTCGCGTACCGAACGGGGGAAGAGGTGCTGCACGCCGTCAGTCTGCGGGTCGAACCGGGCGAACGGGTTGCCGTCGTCGGCGCCACGGGCTCGGGGAAGACAACTCTCATCAAGCTGCTGATCCGGCTCTACGACCCGACCTCGGGAGCCATCCGCCTGGACGGGCGCGACCTCCGCAGCCTGGCGCTCCCCTACCTGCGGCGGCAGGTGGGCGTCGTCATGCAGGACCACTTCCTGGTCACCGGGACGATCGCCGGAAACATCGCCTTCGGAGACGAATCCCTTTCCCGATCCCGGATCGAAGAAGCCGCCCGCCTGGTGCACGCGGACGAGTTCATCCGCCGATTCCCTTTTGGCTACGATGAGCCGGTGCGGGAGCGCGGCAACAACCTTTCCGTGGGACAGAAGCAGCTCATCTCGTTCGCGCGCGCGCTCGCGTACGACCCCGCCATCCTCGTCCTCGACGAGGCCACCTCGAGCGTCGACACGGAAACGGAGCTCCTGATCCAGGACGCGCTCCGCAAGCTCCTGAAAGGACGCACCTCCATCGTCATCGCCCATCGACTGTCGACGATCGTCGGGGCCGACAGGATCCTGGTGTTTCATCATGGCCGCCTGGTGGAGGAGGGGACCCACGAGGAGCTTCGGGCACGGCACGGCGTGTACGACCGCCTCTATCAGCTGCAATTCGCGCTGGAGCCGACGCTGCCCGGCGCAGTCAGCGCCGACGAAGAGTCCGCCCCTGGCCCCGTCCCGGACGCGGGACGGGCCTGAGCGCGGCGTTCAGGGCAACCCCAGCTGGATCAGGCACCCGGGCCCCACGCGCATCAGGCAGGTGATCCCGGAGGGCAGGGAGTGGTAGAGAACCGAGGATGAGAGGGCGTGGGCTATCGCCAGCGCGAACAGGTTCGGGCAGCGCCTGAACAGGGCGCAGAAGCAGTAGGCAGCCCCGAAGGTCACCACCGTCAGGAACGGATTCGGCAGGTGCAAGGCCGCGAAGATGGCCGCACAGGCCAGATCATGACCCGGGCCTTCACCGAGGGGTCCCCGCAGGCGTCGAGCGAAGAAGCACTGCAGTCCGTATTGTTGAAACAGCGCCCAGGGTAAGCCGCGCAGGAATGCAAGGGCCACGCTGCCCGGGTAGATTCGCTCGACCCACCCGAGGCCCAACCCGATCGCCAAGGCGATGACGAGCCCCGGCACGATGACGGTGATCGCCTCGAAGAGCGCCTGGCCGAAATTGTCGAGCCTGACGCCCAGATCGGCCGGCGCGTCACCGTGCAGCCGATGCGAGAGGAGCGTAAACGCGAAGAAGAGCGCGAACGCCGGCCACGAGTCGGCCCAGGAGGTCTGGCCGACGATCCAGATGTAGGAGAGCAGGAAGGCGAACAGAAACCCGACCTCGATGATCTCGAGGGAGGTGCGGCGTCGGAGCGCCAGGACGGGAGATCGCGCCTCCCAGAAGGGCGTCGAGGCTTCGCGCCCGTGGCTCAGGTCCAGCGCCTCCGGCTCGCCGTGCGCCACCCGGGAGGCAAGCGAATCAGACTCGGTCACCCTGCTCGATCTCCAGCTATCCCTTTAAGAAAAGCGCCCAGGTCGCATCGACGAGCATGTGGGTCAGCGCCGGCGCCATGATCCGTCGGCTCCTCCGATAGACCCATCCGTACGCCACCCCCGCCAACGTGGCCAGCAAGAAGTACCTCCAATCCGAAACCGGCCCGTTATTCAGGTGCGCCACGCCGAAGATGACCGACGCCACGCCCAACGACAGGCCGGGCTTCGACGTCCAGCGCTCCAGAAAACCCTGTATGAAGCCCCGGAACAGGGTCTCCTCCGGAACCGCAGTGAAAAGGAAAATCACCGCGGACTTCAGCACCATCTCCAGCGGGTGCGGGGCGCTCTCACCCGGGCTCAAGAAGCCGGTCCACAGGCCGATCGGAACTCCGACCGCGGCGAAGGACGCGAACGCCCCGACTGCCGCCAGGAGGTCGCGACCTCCGATCCTGAACGAGTACCCGATGCCGTCGGTGCGCCGGACGACGAGCATCAGGTAGAGCAGGAGATCGAGTCCCAGCGGCCCGAGGAGAAACGACCCACCGCCTCCCGGAGGCCAGGGGAACGACCCGCCCAGCCAGCGGAACTCCACCGGCAGCCAGATCGCGACCACCACCAGGGCGTCTCCGGCGCCTGGACCGCCCCCCTCGGGCAGCGCGACGGCCAGAAGCGCTGGCAAAGCGGCATAGGCGACCAAGCCTAGAAGGCCCGCCAGACTGGCATTCCCTGGGATCGCCCAGTACAGAAAATACGGGCAAAGCAGACCGAGGGCAAGGGCCAATGCGAGGGCGGGCCTCTCCCTAGTCAGGTCCCTCAATCGCCGGACGGCCCGCCCGGAAGCCAGCACCGCCCAGGGGATCAGGAGAAGGCCGAGGGTGGCCAGGGATGCGAGCAGGGCGGGCCTCTGCTCGGGATGCAGAGGATGGCGCCTGGCCAGGACGACCGCCGCGCCGATCCCGGCTAGGAGACAGAGAACGATGCCGACGGAGACCCGGGCGGCGCCACGGCCTCTCATGCTCGCGCGCGGGGGATCAGCGGCCTCCGTCGCGGCCCCGGGACCGGGCTCGTTCACCTTTCCAGAGATGGGACCCAAGGCTCACCCGTCCGCCAGCGGAGACCGCGATCCCCTCGCGACGGAGCCTCGCCGCTTGACGCGCGGCTTCTTCCCCGAGGGAGGAGCCGGCGCGCCTGCTGATCGTCCCCTGGGCGTTGACGACCCGATGCCATGGAACCGGACGGCCGCCGATGCGGAGATCACCGGGCAGCGCCCTCATGGCCCAGCCGACCGTGCGCGCGCCGCCGGGAATCCCGACGAGCCTGGCGACCTGGCCGTAGGTGGCGACCTGGCCGCGCGGGATGCGGGCGACGATCACCCAAACCCGACCGAAGATCCCTTGAGGCTCGCCCGCCTTCCGCCGCGGGACGGACATCGAAACCACCCTGAGCACCGCTCCCCGCACCCGCCGGGAGGGCATGCTAGCATACGCCGTCATGACGACCCCTCAGCCGCCCGCGCCGCAGCGCCCGGGGAGGGGCCCCCGCGGAAGCCTCACCGACGTCCCCGGCCTGCGCGTCGGGCACGCGACCGACCGACGGGGCCTGACGGGTTGCACCGTCATTCTGTGCGGAGATGGCGCCATCCCCGGCATCGACGTGCGGGGAGCGGCAAGCGGCCTGCGCGATCCCGGTGCGTGCGATCCCGGCCACCTGGTCCCCGCGGTCCACGCCCTCCTTCTCTCGGGTGGCAGCGCCTTCGGCCTGGACGCCGCAGCCGGAGTGATGTCGTATCTCGACAGCCGCCGGATCGGCTTCCGCGTGCGCGACGTGCTCGTGCCGATCGTCCCGGCTGCGATCATCTTCGACCTCTCCGTGGGCAGCCGCCGCGCCCGTCCCACCCCCGCGATGGCGCTGCAAGCCTGCCGGCAGGCTTCGGCCGCGGCGGTCGACCAGGGGAATGTGGGAGCCGGGACCGGAGCGAGCGTCGGCAAGCTGTACGGCATGACGCGGGCCATGCGGGGGGGACTCGGATCGGCTTCCGTCCGCCGTGGACGCCTGGTGGTCGGGGCGCTCGCCGTGGTCAACGCCTGGGGTGATGTCCGTGACCCGACCAGCGGGCGGATCCTGGCGGGGCTTCGGGATGCGCCCGGCGGCCGGGCCCGGATCGGTATGGCCGCGGCGCTGCGCCGTGGGGAGGGGGTCCGCCCGAGCGGCTCCCACACGACGCTCGGGGTCGTCGGAACCAACGCGCGGCTGAGCAAGCAGGACGCCTGCGGCGTGGCGCGGCAAGCGCACGCCGCCTACGCCCGCTGCATCTCCCCGGTGCATACGCGCTACGACGGAGACGTCATCTTCTGCCTGTCGAAGGGACGGATCGCCGCCGATCCCGATCGGGTCAGCGCTCTGGCGATCCAGGCGATGGAGAGTGCGATTGTGGCCGCCGTCCTTGAGGCGCGCGGCCTGCCCGCCCTGCCGTCCGCGCGGGAGCTGGGCGCGGAGCTTCAGTAGCTGCGCAGCTGATCCAGGTATCCGCGGTGGTTGCGGGCCGTCTCCTTCAGCGAGTCGCCGCCGAACTTCTCCAGGAAGGCCTCCGCGAGGACGTAGGCCAGCATCGACTCCCCCACCACACCGGCGGCGGCGATGGCGGACACGTCGGTCCGCTCGGCCTGGGCCTGAAACTCTTCCTTGGACTTGAGGTCGACGCTGTGCAGCGCCCTGGGGAGAGTCGAGAGCGGCTTCACGTAGACGCGGACCCGGATCTCCTCGCCGTTGCTGATCCCTC
>JBIOWS010000201.1:0-7041 GCA_044868745.1 Candidatus Polarisedimenticolia bacterium | reverse complement strand
GCCCGTGGAGGGGGCCGCAGAGGGGCTCGCAGCATCGTCTCCGATATAGCCGAGGGCTCTCAGGTTTGCGAGCAGCTCCGCCTCGGCCTCCTCGGCGCCTCGCCCGCCCGAGGCCACCACCTCGCGCGGTGATCCGATCCGCTCGTAGGAGGGGATCGTGCGCACCGGATGGGCGCGGGCGAAGAGGGGATCGATCGACTCGAGCAGGACCCGCCCCGGCATCTCTTCGGCGACCGGCAGTCCCAGGAGGTAAAGGACGGTGGGGGCGATGTCGAACAGTCTCGCCCGCCCGACCAGACTCCGTCCCCGTCGCGCACCCGGTCCGCTGAGCACCAGAATGCCGTCCTCGTCGTGCCATTCGACCGGCTGCTGCGTGGTGAACGGCAGGACGTCGGGCCGCGCCGTCCCCGATTTGAAGCCGTGATCGGACACCACCATTACCGTGGTGTCCGGTCCCGCGGATTTGAGGATTTTCCCGATCAGCTCGTCCTGCCTGATGTAGAAGGAGGTCACCGCATCGCGGAAGCGACCGAAGTCCGCAGGCGAGCAGATGGCGGACCGCGGCGGCAGGCAGTGCTGGAAACGGTGCCCCATCATGTCGATCCCTTCGAAGTAGACGGCGGTCAGGTCGAGGTGGCGCGCTGCGAGGTCGGCTGCGACGGTCGCGTAGTTCTTCGAGCCGGTCAGGATGGTGATCACCAGGGGGACCGGCTCCTGCGTCCGCTTGCGCCTCTCCTCCTCGTCGTCCTTCGTGGGGAGGCTGAGGACCTCGCGCCGCGCGCTCTCGAACTCCGGCCTGCCGATGTGCAGGACCGACGCCACCTCGTCGTACGACAAGTCGGCGGCGGATTGCAGAGAGGGGCGGATCTCGCCGAAGTATTCGGGCGGGAAGGTGATCCCTGCCGGCGCCGGCCGGCTCGCCGACTCGGGGCGCAGGGTTTCGTAGACCAGCAGATTTGAGACCTGGAAGCCCAGCACCTTCTCGGCGGGATAGGAGGCCCACCAGGCGACGAAACCGCTGGTCTTTCCCGCGTCTGTCAGGATGTTCCACAGAGCCTTCACTTTCCTGAAGCGACTGCCGATCGGCACTCGCCGGCCGCTTGTCGGGTCGATCGCCTGGAAGTCGGCGACACCGTGTAGGTCCGGACCGACGCCGGTCGCCATCGTCGTCCAGAGGAGAGGCGAGATCATCGGGTCGTAGGATCGGAGCGGTCCCCGGGCGCCGGCTTCGATCAGCCCGGCCAGAATGGGAAGGCGTCCGGCGCGAAGGAGAGGATCGATGATGTCCCAATCCGCGCCGTCCAGGCCGATGAGGAGCAAGCGGATCCCCGTCCTCTCGGGACGTGGAGCGCTGCCGGATGCCGGCTTGCGGTCGGTCCCGGACGACGCGATCCGGGCCGTCTCGGCCGGGGCAAAAGCACCGGCTGGACCGATCTTCGCGTTCAGGTCGATCGGTCCGATGCCGGAGGACTTGAGAGCGCCGGCGATCGCCTCCGTCGCGGGTCGTGGCAGGGGCGCTCGACCGCTCCCGTCCAGGGGCAGCTCGGGCGGCAGGAGCGCCGGCATCGGCAGAGGATCGAGCGCCTCTCCGGCCAGGCGTGACACGAGAGATCGGAGTCCGTGCCTGTCCAGGTCAACGGCCCGCCCGGCCAGGCGGCCCGGGTCGAGACCGTAGGCCAGGGAGAACCGGATGAGGATGACCGCCCCCTCCTCCGTGTGGCGCTCGACATCGACCGCGTCGAGGCGACCGGAGAGAGGGAATGTTCTGAGTCGGGTGAGCGGCCCCTTCAAATACCATCCGGGTGTCAGGAGGCGCTCTCCGGCGACTCCCAGGAATCCCCGAGGCACCCGGACCAGCGACGACGCCAGCAGGGCGCCGCCGACGACGCCGGCGAGAAGCAGGCCGGTGAGACCTGGACGGGAAAGGCGAGGACGCATCGCCACGCGCGCCAGTATAAGCCCGCGACCCAGGGCGCTGAAAAGAGAAGCGGCCCCCACGAGGGGGCCGCCCGGGAAGGACCGTTACTCGGGGCCCACGCTCAGAAGTCCCAACGCACCGATGCCCTCCACGACCTCGGAGCCTCGTACGCAACTGCCTTCAGGAAATCCGGATCGGTCACCCCGGCGGTCAGCTCGACGTTGTCGTTGAAGGCGGTGACCTCCTGCGTCTTGAAGACATTGAAGAGATCGAGCCTGAGGGTCAGCTTCGACTTGCTCATCTGGAACGGATAATCGACGCCCAGGTCGAGCGTGACGACGTCGGGCGTCCGTCCCAGGTTGCCGCGACTGACCGGATCGTACGAGAACAGGAAGGGGCCGCCGAAAGGCAGACGGTCCGTATCCTTGAGTGCGTCGCTAAGACTCTTGGTCTTCCTCAGTTCGGCTCCGGTGCCCGGATCGGCCCAGTAGGCGTACACGGGATTGATGCCCGGGATCTCCCCCGAGTTCTGGTAAATCGGGTGGGCCAGGAGAGAGGTCCGCGGGACGCCCGTGGCCCAGGAGAAGCTCGCTCCGACCCTTAGCTTGTTCGAAAACATGTACGACGGGAAGACGTGCAGCACATGAGAACTATCGGCCGGCAGCGGACCCATCCCGAACTGCCCCGCCATGAGAGGTGAGTTGGGGAAGTCGTAGAGTGAGGTGATATTCGGGTCGCTCTGGCCGTTGTCGTTGCGGAACAGGCCCTCGTAGTTTCCGATCAGCCTGGCGAAGCGGTAGTTGGCGAACAGCGACCAGTTGTCCGAGAAGCGCTTGGTGTAGATCAGCTCGAGCGCCTTGTAGCGACGAACCGGCTTGGGGAAAGCGCCCCCCGACGGCACCCGGTTCGTGCCGGGATTGGCCAGTTCGTAGGAGCCGAAGACGGCCGGCGTGAAGCCTGGGAAGGGATCGTAAGGGTAGTAGCCGTATCCGGTGCCGTAATAGAAGTTCTGGATCGATTCGACGGAGTTGACCTGGACGTCCTCGAGGACGCGCCCCTGGGTCCGATAGATCGCCCGGACCTCGAAGGACGAGTTCGGGGTCACCTCGAGGGCGAAGCCGCCGGACAGCTCGTCCTCGTAGGGGAGCTTGACGCCGGCGACGACGTTGGATTCATCGATCCCCTGCGTGAAGACCTGCCCGCCATCCCAGGTCGTCAGATCGCGATCGGTGAACTGCTCCCGGCTGATCCCGACCTCGTTGCTGAAGGCGCGCACCGCCATGTCGTTCGGAACCCTCTCGAAGTAGCGTCCCCAGTTGGCCCAGGCGCGGCTCTTGCCGTTGCCGAGGATGTCCCAGGTCACGCCGATGCGCGGCGCCCAGTTGCCGGAAAACGTGTAGGAATCGGGCGTGTAGCTCGAGGTCCCGGGCGTGAAGATGCGATGGGAGACGCCCGTGACGGGGTCGGTGAAGGTCTGCGTCCCGAAGGGCAGCGTGAACGCCCCCGATCCCTCGGCCGTCTCCTGGCTCCAGCGGACGCCGGCTTTCACGTTCAGGCGCGGATGGAAAGTCCAGGTGTCCTGGAGGAAGAAGCTGAGCTCCTCCGCCTGGGTCGGGGGGAGTTCCGGTCCGAGACGGGCCCGGGTCACGCGGAAGATGTTGGCGCCGTCGTAGGCGAGGCTCGGAGTTCCATTGCTGCTGTTCCGGACGTTCACCACGGCTCCGCCGCGGCTCGGCAGGATGATCATGCCGCCGTCGGGGAAGCCCGTCACCGGGTCGCTGGTCGGGAGCGTGAGGTCGAACGAGGGGCCGGTGTAGCTGGGCGTCTCACGATACTTGATGTCGTCGTACTGCACACCGTACCTGACCTCGTGCTTGCCGAAGACGTTGGTGAGCTTCACGGAATACTGCGTGTTCTCATCGTCCTGGTCGGAGATGAAGCCGACGCCCCCGCGCAGAGTCTGCACGGGATTGATGTCGAGGGGCACGGGCCCGCCGCCGGGATCGTAGCTGTCGGCGCCACGGAAGAACTCGAGGACGTTGCGGAGATCCGTGTATGAGTGCTCGTTGAGGTTCGACGTCTCGCGGAATTTTCCGTCATGGTGGGCGACCTGTGCCTCCATGAAGAATCTTGGGCTGAAGACTGCCGTCCATTTCAGGGCCTGGTTCTGGGAACCATATTTGATCTCGCTGAACCCACCGCCGGAGCTGAAATCGGAATACCGCGCCCCGCTCGCCCGCTGCGGACCGGCGTCCCCGGTCGCGGGATCGCCGAAGAAGGTCAGCTCGAGGTTATGCTTTGGCGAGACGATCCAGGAGAACTTGGCCGCATAGTTATTGGCCTGGCGCTTCCTTTCCAGCTCACCGACGGAGGAGGGGAAGGCCAGCGGACCGGGGGCCGCGAACCCCGTGGCGGCCGTCTCGTCGAACGCCGCGACCCCGGCGGTGGCGGCGTCGAAGGCCGGGTTGGTCACGCTCTGGGCGCGCAGCTGTTGGGTCGTGAAGACCGGGTTGTAGGCGAAGAAGTAGAAGAACTTGTCCTTGATGAAGGGTCCGCCCACGGAGAAGGCGAAGTCGTGCACGTCGTCGCTGATCCGGTTCGTGGTTCCGGTGTCCAGCTCGATACGTTGCCTCGAGGACTGCAATGCCTTGGGGCTGCCGTAATAGGCGACGCTTCCTTTGAAGTCGTTCGTCCCCGATTTGACGATGGTGTTGATGATTCCGCCCAGCGCCTGACCGTACTCGGCCTCGAATCCGCCCGTCTTGATCTGCACCTCGTCCAGGAACTCACTGGTCACGCCGGTGCCGAGCGAGCCGAACACGATGTTGTAGGCGCCGATCCCTCCGTAGCCGGTATTGGTGATGTTGACGCCGTCGATCAGGTAGGCGTTCTCGAGACCGGTCGCGCCGCTGATGGAGTAGTTTCCGTCTCCGGTCCCCAGGCCGCTAACGACCCCCGCCGCCACCGCGTAGGTGTCTGTGAAGGAGCGTCCGAGCGGGACGGCATTCGCGAACTCGTCGTACTTGACGTTGGTCCCCGACGAGGTGGACTTGGGATCGACCAGAGGGGACCGACCGGTGACGGTCACCGTCTCGGTCTTTCCGGGCTCGAGCGTGAACTTGAGGTTCGTCCTCTGGTTCAGGCCCACGATCACGTTATTCTGGATGACCGTGTTGAAGCCTCCGGGAGCCTCCGCGCGGACGGTATAGGTGCCCGGCCTCAGAAACGGCAGGATGAACGCACCATTGGCGTCGGTCTCGGCTGTGCGCGTCCCGAACTGGGAGGTGGCGATGATGACAGCGCCGGCGATGGCGCGCCCCGTTGGGTCGGCAACCTTTCCGTCGATGGTCCCCGTGGTGAGCTCTTGGGCCCCAACCGGGGCGAGAGTCCCCAGAGCGGCCACTAACAGCGCCAGACAGGCTGTGCCGATCCTCATTGTTCCGTCCCTCCCTGGGCGACCGTGAGTTCGCCGTCTCGATGCGCGTCGCTTCGGACGGTTGGCCAGGAAGGCGCCTCCCTACGGGGAGCGCCCGGTCAGGAGCCAGGTCGGTCGGCCCCTGGCCTTCAGGGCCGGAACGGAATATATGTGCCCATGTCAGAATTTCAAGTATGTTCAATTAATATGAAGATGCTTATACAGATTTGTCATATGGTATTCGTAAGCTCCAGCGATGTTAGCAGGATAGGAGTGTTAACGGGGAGGCGACTCAGTCGCCGAGCAGCGACTTCAGATCGCCGGCCAGAGTCGCGTCGAGCCGGCCTAGGCGATCGCACTCCTCGCGAGCCTTCTCGGGCCGATGCACGGCCTGGAGCGCCAGGGCGAGATGGTACCGGCTCAGCGCGTGCCCAGGATCGATCTCCAGAGCGCGGCTGAAGGCTTCGATCGCGCCTTCGTAGCGGCCGGCGACGCCGAGAGCGATGCCGAGGTCGTAGTGCGCCAGTCGCCGACCCGCATCGAGCCGCGCCGCGCGGGAGAAGTCCTCGATCGCGGCGTCGATCTTGCCGAGTTTGAAGCGCAGCACCCCTCGCTCCATCAAGTAGCCGGCGGACGACCCGCTCAGGCTCTCGACCTCGTCCAGGAGTCGCAGGGCTTCGCCCATCTGATCGTCACGGCTGAGTAGAAGAGCCTGTGCGAGGCGGCCGGCGGGCGTGCGCGCGAACTCGTCCAGCGGACGCAGCGGGAGCTCGCCGGGATCCCTCCCGGCGGTGTCCGAGGCGGCCGTTCCGATCCGGTCCGCGTCGATCGCGACGGCGCAGGCGAGGCGAGGGTCGGCCCCGGGGGATGACGGGAGGATCGAACCGATCAAACTCCCCTCCCGATCGAACAGGAACCCGGTGCCCGCACCCCCCGCATCCGGCAACCTGATCCGCATCAGGTCCAGCCCGTTCCCGATCCCGGCCACCCTCTCGATCACCCCCCGGAACTGTCTGGGCCGGAAGCCATCCGGCGTCCGAAAGCCGATGACCTCTTCGCCCTCGGCCCGGGGCGGCAGCGCTCCCGATCCGCCGGGCGGGACACAGGCTTCCAGATCGCCCGCCCGCAACACCAGAAGATCCCGGGAGGGATCGACCAGGACCACTTCCGCCACCGGATACGGTCCGCTGAAGGGACCTTGTCCCGCAACTGTCGGGTCGGGCGCGACTTTGAGGCGCTCCAAGCGGGTTCTACCCCGGGACGTCGCCGTCAGGGAGGTCAGGAGCAGGCCGGGGCGGTTCAGGGCGTAAGCCACCGTCTGGAGGACTCTGTTCCCGGAGTCGTCGACTCCGGTCAGCTGCAAGGTGCAGGGAGTCGGATTCCTCGGCAAAGGCGCCGCTGCGGCTCCTGCCGTCGAGGCGGCCAGAAGGAGCGGGGCGACCGCCCGGAGCACTCCGGACATGCACACATCCTCTGGGCTGGATCCGGCTCACCGCAGGGGGGTCGAAGGGGCGGCCGATCAGCTGAATGGCCACTGCTGTGGTGCTTTCGAACGATTCATCTACGCCGCGAAGGGGTCCGGGTCAAGGTGTTTTTTGCCCGGCGGCAGCGAGCCGGGCCGACCGGGAGGAGGGCCGGCGACGAAAGGCCTGCGCCAGCGACAGAAACGAGGTGTACAGGAATCCCATCTGGAACAGGAGGAAGAAGG
>JBIOWS010000200.1:0-4143 GCA_044868745.1 Candidatus Polarisedimenticolia bacterium | reverse complement strand
TGGCCGAGTCGATCGGCCGGAGCGGACCTCTGGAGATGTACGTGGGCAACCTGGAGCGCTACCAGGGGATCGACCTGCTGCTGCAGGGCTTCCAGCGCCTGCTGGGAACGGGACGGCAGGCCCAGCTGGTCGTCATCGGCGGAAAGGAGGAGGATCGACAGCGCTACGGCCTGCTCTGCGAGCAGCTGGGAATCCGGGGAAGCGTCCACTTCATCGGGCCGCGGCCGGTGTCCATGCTCGGCTCCTATCTGCAGCAGGCGGATGTCCTGGTGTCACCGCGCATCCAGGGAGTGAACACGCCGATGAAGGTCTATTCCTACCTCGACTCGGGCCGGCCCGTCCTGGCGACCCGGCTCCCCACGCACACCCAGGTCCTGGACGATGCGATCGCCTACCTGGTGGCACCGGATCCGGAGGCGATCGCCGGGGGATTGCGGGCTCTCCTGGAGGACCCGTCGCTTCGGGACAGGCTGGCGGCCGAGGCGCGACGGCGCGTGCAGAGGGAGTTCACCCGCGAGGCCTTCGCCAGGAAGCTGCTGAACTTCTACGACGCGGTGGAGCGGACCCTTGCGGCCCATTGAGGGAGCCGGGAGCGCCGGGGCGAAGACGGCCGAGGCGGCGTGGGCCCTGGCCCTCTTCAACCGATCCGTCCTGAAGCAGGAAAAGCACCGCCAGATCGCCTCCTTCCTGGGAGACACGACCGGTCTCACCTGCCTGGACATCGGAGGCGACAACGGGGTGATCAGCCACCTGCTCCGCGAGCGCGGCGGGAGATGGTCCAGCGCCGACCTCGACGAGACCAGCGTCGCGGCGATCCGGCAGGTCGTCGGCACCGGTGTCCACCAGATCGACGGCCTCAGGACTCCATTCCCAGACCGCCTGTTCGACGCCATCGTGATCATCGACTTCCTCGAGCACATCGATACCGACGCGCAGTTCGCGGAAGAGCTGGCGAGGATCCTGAAGCCGGGCGGGCTGCTGATCGTCAACGTCCCGCACCTGAAGCCTCGATCCATGCTCAACCGGATCCGTCACGCGCTCGGTCTGACCGACGAGAAGCACGGGCACGTGCGCCCCGGGTACAGCCTGGACGGTCTCCTCCGGACGCTCGGCGACCGATTCGACCTGGCGGCGAGCCGCACCTACTCCAAGGCCTTTTCGGAAACGGTCGACCTCGCCTTGAACGGAGCGTTCGAACTGCTGCAGAGACTGAAGAGTCGGGGAAGCCGCTCGAAGAAGGGGACCGTGGTGACCCGGGCCGACGTGGAGGCGCACCGCAAGGAATTCCTTCTCCTGTCGCTCGCCTACCCGGTCCTGCGGCTGGTCGCGAGCCTCGATCGCCTCCTTTTCATGCAGCCGGGGTACAAGCTGATCATCAAGGCCGTTCGGAACACCGATCCGCCCGGACGATGATCGGGGATCCCAGCCAGCGAGTGAGGCCGAGCAGGCGACCCGGCGCTTCCAGAGCGCGCGCCAGGACGGCGGAGCCCAGGGAGCGGTGCAGGACCATCGGCAGGAGGAACTGCGGCGCCGAGCCGACGACACGGAACCGGCAGGTGCCGAGGGCCTTGCCGACCTCGCCGGGAGCGAACAGCGTGAAGGGACGCGTATCGCCCTCGATACGCTTCTTGAGCCCGAACAGACGCTCCGAGAGAAGATTCACGCTTCGGATCGAAGGGTAGTCCAGGACGACGGCGATCCCGGAGACGCGACAGACCTCGCTGATCAGTCGCTTCCAGTCCCCCACGTGCGGGAGCAGACGGAAGCACAGCGCCGCGTCGAAGGACCGATCCGGGTAGGGAAGATCGACCGGGTCGCCCACGTCGAACCGGCAACGATCGTCCGCGAGCCACCTCGTCAGGCGATCCGCGCAGGCGGGAGCGCTGCCGAGCACCACGACCCTGTACCCCGCCTGGACGAGCCAGGGTGTGAGCTGGGCGTGCCCTCCCCCGACATCGAGGAGTTTCGCGCCGTGCGGCAGTCCCCCCATCAGGGCGAGCGTGCTGCGCCCCTGCGTCTCGAGAAACCAGGCCCCGACCGGGCCGGCGAAGCGGCGTGCGTAACCTTCCGAGGAGGTCTCGACGTCGGCGGCCTCCCTGTCGTGCGCGGGAGCCTGTTGCACCGACCGCGGTTCCATGGGAGGGGTCAAGAGGCGGCGGCGCCAGCGCCCGCCCCCGGCGCGCGAGAGGACGGCACGCACCTGTCGATCCACTCCAGCAGAGCGTCGAGCGACTGCCGCTCGATGAACAGGCGGTACCAAATCTCCAGATTGATGAGCACCCAGATGCGGAAGCTGTGGTCTCTCCTGCCCCGGACGTGCTGTTCGACGATCTCGTGTACGTAGCGCCGGTCGAAGACGCCGGCGTCGGCGAAACAGGAGCTCTCCACGATCTCCCCCAGGAAGCTCCGCAGCTCATTTCTCATCCAGTAGCCCAACGGGAAGCCGAACCCCTGCTTCTTGCGCCTCACCAGCTTGCGCGGTAGGTGCCGCGCGGCCACGCGCCGCAGGATGTACTTCAGCCGCGTGCCCTTGAGCTTGAGATCCGCGGGGATGCTCGCGGCGAGCTCCACGAGGCGGTGCTCCATGAGCGGCGGCCGGACCTCCAGGCCGTGAGCCATGCCCATCCGGTCCACGATCGGCAGAAGATGGTCCGGCATGCGGGTCATCAGATCGGTGTACAGCATCCGATCGACCAGGTCGCTGACGTTCCGCGAATCGAAGTGCGCCAGAATCTTGTCCCTGGAGTCGAGACCGTCGAGACTGCTCCGGACGCGTTCGGTGAACAACCTGGCCTTCTCGGACTCCGTGTACCTGAGGAAGCTCATGCTCTGGGCGTAGCGTTCACCATGGTCCAGCAGGGACATGTCGTTCAACCAGCGCAGCTTCTGGGACAGGCTCTTGTAGGTGAAGCTCTCCGGCACCCGGTCAATGATCTTCCTGAGCACCGTCTCGCGCCAGGATCTCGGGAGAAGCCCGTAGATCCCGGCCAGGCGGTTGCCGGCGAATCGATCGTATCCCGCGAACAGCTCATCACCCCCGTCCCCGCTCAGGACGACCTTCACGTGCCGCGCCGCCAGGCGCGACACCAGGTACACTCCGACGCCGAAAGGGTCGGAAGGCTCGTCCAGGTGCCACACCATGCGCGGCACCAGGCGGACGAGATCGGCGCGCACGACCTCCTCGTGGTGCCTGGTCCCGTAACGGTCGGCCACCAGACGGGCGTAGGGGAGCTCGTTGAAGTCCTGTTCCTGCACGCCGATCGAAAAGGTTGAGATCGGCTCCCGGGACTGCCGGACCATGAGCGCCGTGATCAGGCTGGAGTCGATGCCGCCGCTCAGGAAGCTGCCCACCGGGACGTCGCTGAGCATGTGGGCCCGCACCGTCTCCGTCAGGCGCTCCTCGAGGAGATCGGTGATCTCGCGCTCGCCGCCCGCGATCTTCTTCACGCACGAGAACTCCCAGAAGCGGTCGATGCGCGTCCGGCCATCCTCGTAGACCAGCCTGTGGGCGGCCGGGAGCTTCCTGATGTTCCTGAACAGCGTGAGCTGATCCGGGATGAAGCGCAGAGAGAGGTAGTGGTACAGCGCCTCGAGATCGCACTCGCGCCTGACGAAATCCCCGGCCAGCAGTCCCTTCACCTCGGAAGCGAACGCCAGCCCGCTCGGCGTCTCGCAGAAGAACAGCGGCTTCTGGCCCATGTGGTCACGGGCCAGGAGGAGTCGCCGTCTCGGAGCGTCCCACAGGCCGAAGGCGAACATGCCGTCCAGGTGACGGACGCAGTCCTCTCCGTACTCCTCGTAGAGGTGAAGAATCACCTCGGTGTCCGATCGGGTCCGGAAGGTTCTGCCTCGCCCCTCCAGCCCCTTCTTCAGGGCGGGATAGTTGTAGATCTCCCCGTTGAAGACGATGGCGAGGGAACGATCGCCGTTGAACATCGGCTGGTGGCCGCCCTGCAGGTCGAGGATACTCAGCCGGCGGTGCCCGAGGGCTGCACCCTCGAGAAACTCGATCCCCTCATCGTCGGGCCCGCGGTGGCGCAGGACCGCCACCATGGCCGGCAGGGCGTCGAAGGCCTCGCGACGCCCGGAGACGATCCCGGCTATGCCGCACATCGGCTGCGGGGCGTTTCCTGGGGTGGAAGG
>JBIOWS010000199.1:0-2700 GCA_044868745.1 Candidatus Polarisedimenticolia bacterium | reverse complement strand
CACGTCCTGTCGCGTGTGTCCCTTGTCGAGAATGGCCAGCACGCGGTCGTCGAGCGACTCGACGGCCGACACGATGAACAGGCAGCCGAGCCGGGCCGCCTCGGGCAGCGCCTTTCTGTGCTTCAGGAGATGCTCGATCTTGGCGGTGAAGTCGCAGGTCAGTCCGGGGAACTCCGAGCGCATCGCCCGGAGAATCGATAGCGAGTGGCCGGGGCCGTTCAGGAAATCGGGGTCGCCGAAGGTGATGTGCCTGGCCCCGGCCGCGACCTGGTTGCGGATGTCGGCCAGGACGATGTCGCGCGGCACCACGAAGAAGCGACCGCCGTAAACAGGCGGGATCGGACAGTGCCGGCAGTGGTACAGGCAGCCGCGGCTCGCTTCGACCTGGGCGGCGACACGACTCTCGCCGGCATACTCGAGAGCGGCATACCGTTCCAGCGGGGGAAGGCCGTCGCGGTGCGGGACGGGGAGATGGATCCTGCGGATCCATGGTCCCTCGGAGCTGAGCGCGGTCCGGACGCCCGGGAGGTCGAGGGTCCGTGGGTCGGAGAGATCTACGGCATGGAGCCTCTCCGCCAGCCGGAGGAGCGGCTCCTCGAACTCGCCGCCGATGACGAAGTCGGCGCCGCGATCGAAGAGGCGTTCCGCATTGAGCGTCGCGTACAGGCCGTACAGGCCGATCAGGCAGGATCGGTTCATGGAACGGATCCTGTCCACGGCCCTGACGCCCAGCCGGAGCGCCGTGTGCATCGGCACGGCGACCGCGATCAGTCGGGCACGGCCGACCGTCTCGGGATCGATTCGTTCGACCGACAGGTCCAGGGTTGCGGGGGAGAAGCCGGCGTCCTTCAAGAGCGCCAGGGGCGAAGCGAGCGACAGCGGCTGGTGCCCCAGCTCGTACGTGGAGATCAGGAGAACGGCCCCCGGCTTCTTCAGGGACCCGAGGGAGGCCCGGCCGGGCTGGCGGGACCGTTCCCCTGGTGCGACCGCGGCCAACGGGAGGCTACTTGGCGGGCTGGTAATACGGGTTGGTGCCGCCCGCGTGATCGGTCTGGTCGATGACGCCGGCGAGCTGGGGGATCTCCTCCTTGAGTGTCGCTTCGATCCCCTGCTTGAGCGTGACGTTCACCATGCCGCACCCCTGGCAGCCACCCCCCAGCCTCAGGTAGGCGACGTCGTCCTTGACGTCCAGCAGCTCGACGAACCCACCGTGCCCCGCCACCGCCGGGTTGATCATCTCGTCCAGGATCTTCTGGATCCTGCTTTTGACTTCGTCCTCTCCCATCCTGTCCATCGATCGAACTCCCTTCGCCAGCAAGATGGCGTCATTATAGGCTGCTTTCAAGGGGCGCGTGAACGATAATGCGACGGAAGGAGGCGACAGTGCTCACACTCTATCGCATCAAGCACTCGACCAACGTGGAGCGGGTCGCCCTGGCCCTGGCCCACAAGGGGCTGGAGGCGGAGTCGGTCTGGGTCCCGTCCGAGGACCGCTCGGAGGTCCGTCGGGTCAGCGGACAGGATCTCGTCCCGGTCCTGGTCGACGACGGCAAGGCGGTGATCGATTCGATGGAGATCGTCCGCTACCTCGAGGACCGGTTCCCCGGGACCGCGTCGCTGTACCCCGCCGATCCCGCGCGGAAGGCCGAGTGCCTGGTCTTCATCGACTGGTTCAACCGGGTCTGGAAGCGTCCCCCTAACGAGATCACGGCGGAGCTCGAGAAGCCGGAAAGCCGGCGCGACGTCCGGAGGGTCGAGAGGCTCGGCCGGGCGATGCAGGGCTCCATCGACCTCTTCGAGCAGATGCTGGCGGGACGTGAGTATCTACTGGGGGAGTTCTCGGCGGCCGACATCGCGGCGTTCCCGTTCGTGAAGTACGCCACGCTCCACGATCCGAACGACACCGAGCTGTTCCATAAGGTCCTCGTGGAGCACCAGCGGCCGGGGACCGGGCATCGCCGTCTCGTGGAATGGATCGCCCGGATGGACCGGAGACCGCGGGTCTAGCGCCGCGGGGCACGCGCCAAAGGCGCCGGGCGGAAAGGGGGCCCGGCGGGCGGGGCGGAGGCCATGTCAATCGTATTGGATCAGCTCTTGAAGCGCTACGAGGGACACCCCGTGGTGAACAACGTGTCGCTCGAGGTGGCCGACGGGGAGTTCTTCGTCCTGCTCGGACCGAGCGGCAGCGGCAAGAGCACTCTTCTGCGGATGGTCGCGGGCCTGGCCGACATCGACGCCGGACGCGTGCTGCTGCACGGGCGTGAGGTCACGCTGCTGCCGCCGCAGGCGCGCGGCATCGGGCTCGTGTTCCAGAACTATGCCCTGTTCCGTCACATGAGCGTGGCGGAGAACATCGAGTTTCCCCTGCGCATCCGCAAGGTCCGTCCGGACGACCGCCGGCGCCGACGGGACGAGCTGCTCGAGCTGGTGGGCCTGGCGGGCCTGGGCGGGCGCTTCCCGTCCCAGATGTCCGGCGGGCAGCAGCAACGTGTCGCCCTGGCGCGGGCGCTGGCGCACCGGCCGGAGGTGCTGGTCCTCGACGAGCCGTTCGGAGCGCTCGACGCCCGGATCCGGACGGAGCTGCGCCGCACCGTGCGCGACATCCAGCGAGAGCTGAAGGTCACCACCATCTTCGTCACGCACGACCAGGAGGAAGCGTTCGAGCTGGCGGACCGCATGGGCGTGTTGAACTTCGGACGG
>JBIOWS010000198.1:0-4292 GCA_044868745.1 Candidatus Polarisedimenticolia bacterium | reverse complement strand
TCATGTCGATGGGAGGCCTCCATTGAGCTGGATCTGGCAGGGCGCCCTTCCCTTCGCAATCGTCCTCGGCACGGTGGTGCTGTTTCACGAGTTCGGCCACTACCTGGTCGCCAAGTTGCTGGGCATCACGGTCGAGATCTTCTCCGTCGGCTTCGGCCCGCGCCTGGCCGGGATCCAGCGCGGCGGAACCGACTATCGCCTGTCGTGGATCCCCCTGGGGGGATACGTGAAGCTCAAAGGGGAAACCGTCGAGGAGACCTCGATCGTGGACCCGGGGGACCTCATGTCCCGACCGCGCTGGCAGCGATTCATCGTGTTCGTCATGGGGGCCGTGTTCAACCTGGTCACGGCGTTCGTCCTCATGACGGCGATCTTCATGATGGGGGTGCGGGAGTACGCCTACCTGTACCAGCCCCCCGTCGTCGGCGCGGTCGACCAGGACTCCCCGGCGCGTGAGTCCGGAATCGTTCCCGGGGATCGGATCCTGAGCTTCGGCGGCCAGGCGGTCGCCACCTGGAAGGAGCTTCAGGTGTACATGCTCCTCAGTCCCCGGCAGACGAAGGAGGTCGTCCTGCAGCGCGGCGAGGCGCGGGTCACCACACGGCTCTCCATCCAATCGACCCGCAGCGATATCGGGCGCCCGGGCATCTTCCCGGAGACCGGTATCATCGTCGGGGACCTGCAGACCGGGCGCCCGGCGGAGAAGGCCGGATTGCGCAAAGGCGATCGCATCGCGGCAATTGATGGCGTCCCAATCACCACGCTCGATCGCGTCCTGCAGATGATCAAGGGCTCCGCCGGTCGGCCGCTGCGGTTCATGATCGAGCGCCAGGGCAAGGAATTCGAGCAGACGATCACTCCCGTTCAGGACGGCGATCGCTGGGTGATCGGCTTCATTCCCTCCTACCCGACCATCGTGCGGTCGTACCCGTTCTTCGAGGCCGCGCGCCAAAGCGTGCTCTCCAACCTGGAATCGACCGCGCTGGTGTTCGTGACGTTCAAGAAGCTCCTGACGCGCGAGCTGTCGCTCAGGGCCTTCTCGGGCCCGGTCGAGCTGTACCGCTTCTCGGGGGAGGCCGCCCAGGAGGGGCTGATACCGTTCCTGCAGCTCATCGCATTCGTGAGCCTGCAGCTCGGGATCATCAACCTGTTCCCGATCCCGCCGCTGGACGGCGGGCATCTGTTCACTCTGGTCATCGAGGGCCTGATCCGGCGCGAGCTGTCGGCGCGGCTGAAGGAACGGGTGATGCAGGTGGGGCTGATCCTCCTGCTCGTCTTCATGGGGACCATCATCTACTTCGACATCAGCAAGAGTTTCTTCCGCTGAGCCGCCTGCCAGGAGGCGCCGTGCCGTCCAGCAAGCACGAGCACCGGGTCCTCTATACGCCCGGGCCGACCGAGGTCGCGCCGGAGGTGCTGCGCGAGATGGCGCGCCCGGTGATCGGTCACCGCGGCGCGGAGATGCAGGACCTCATCCGCGACCTCGTCCCGCGGGTCCGTGCCCTGTTCGAGACGCACGCCCACGACATCTTCATCACCACCTGCTCCGCCACCGGGCTGTGGGAGGCGGCGATCCGCAATTGCGTGGCCCGCCGCGTCCTGGTCCCAGTCTGCGGATCGTTCTCGGAGCGCTTCCTTGACGTGGCCCTGGCGTGCGGGGCGGAGGCCGACGCGCTGTCCGTCGAGCCGGGACAGGCGATTCAGGCCCAGGCGGTCGCCGACAGGCTGGCGACCGGCCGCTACGACGCCGTGGCGCTGGTGCACAACGAGACGGCCACTGGCGTCACCAACCCCCTGGCCGAGATCGCCGCGGCGGTCCGACGTCATGCGGATGTCCTGCTGCTGGTGGACGCCGTCTCCTCCCTGGGCGGGATCCCGGTCGAGGTGGACCGCCACGGGATCGATGTCTGCCTGGCGTCGGTGCAGAAATGCCTGGCGCTGCCGCCCGGGCTCTCGCTCTGCGCTGTTTCCGGACGTGCCCTGCAGCGCTCTTCCGGCCGATCGGGAAAGGGGTACTACTTCGACTTCGTCCGCTTGAAGGGGTTCTTCGATCGTCTGCTGCCGCTGGCGACCCCTTCGGTGAGTCACCTGTTCGCCCTGCAGGCGCAGTTGAGGCGGATCGAGACGGAGGGGCTGGAGCAGCGCTACGCCAGGCACCGGGCCATGGCCACGACCGTCCGGTCCTGGGCGGCCGAGCGCTTCGCCCTGTTCGCGGCCGAAGGGGCGCGGTCGGACACGGTGACCTGCGTCGCCAACACGCGCGGGATCCGGGTGGCGGGGTTGGTGGGTGCCGTGGCGCAGCGCGGCTTCGGCATCAGCAACGGCTACGGTGATCTCAAGGAGACGACCTTCCGGATTGGCCACATGGGTGATCACACCGTGGACGGCGTGAAAAGGCTGCTGGCAGCCGTGGACGACGCACTTGCGGGGCTCGGCGCGTGAAGGTCCTGATCGCCGACGACATCTCGCCGACTTGTGCCGAGGTCCTGCGCCGCGCAGGACTGCAGGCGGAGCACCGGCCCGGGATCGACGGCGCGCAGCTCGTGCGCGCCGTGGTCGAGGCGGAGGGGATTGTGGTGCGCTCCGGCACCCGCATTACGGAGGAGGTGATCCGGGCGGCCCCGCGGCTGCGCGTCATCGGCCGGGCGGGAGCCGGCGTGGACAACATCGACGTCGCGGCCGCCACCCGACACGGGATCGTGGTCATGAACGCTCCTGGGGAGAACACCATTTCGGCCGCCGAGCACACCCTGTCGATGATCCTGGCGCTGGCACGACGCATCCCCCAGGCCGATCGTTCGGTGCGGACCGGGGCGTGGGAGCGTGGGAGCCTCCTCGGGGTGGAACTGTTCGGCAAGACGCTCGGGATCCTCGGACTCGGCAAGGTGGGTCGCGAGGTGGCGGCGCGGGCACGAGCCTTCGGCATGCAGGTGATCGGTCATGACCCGGTCCTCAGCGAGGAGCTGGCAGCGCGGCTTGGCGTCGCTCTGGTGCCGATCGAGGCGGTTTATGAGCGAGCCGACATCATCACCGTGCACATCCCGCTGACCGAGGAGACCCGGCACCTGATCGGCAGGGAGCAGCTGGCGCGCTGCCGCGAGGGCGTGCGCATCGTCAACGTAGCGCGCGGCGGAATCATCGACGAAGCGGCGCTGGTGGAGGCTTTGCACGGCGGCCGGGTCGCAGGCGCCGCGCTCGATGTGTTCGAGCATGAACCGCCGACGGGGAGCCCTCTCCTGTCGCTGGACTCGGTCATCCTGACCCCCCACCTGGGCGCTTCGACGCAGGAGGCGCAGGAGAAGGTCGCGGCGCGAATCGCCGAGCAGATCGCCTCCTACCTGAAGGACGGTGTGGTGGTCAACGCGGTCAACACGGAGGGCATCGAACCGCGAATCCTCCCGGTCATCCAGCCGTACCGCGACCTATGCGAGCGGATCGGCCGCCTGTTGTCGGCCCTCGGACGCGGACCGTTCGCCGAGGTCTCCCTGGAGTACTCGGGGACGGTGCTGGAGTACCCGACGCGTTTCCTCACCGCCTCTTTTCTCAAGGGTTTCCTGGAAGGGAAGCTCTCGGACCCCGTGAATGCGGTCAACGCTCTCGTTCTCGCGAAGGAGGCGGGGCTCCGTGTGCTAGAGACCCGGGCCGCTGAGCCCCAGGACTTCGCCGCCCTGATCTCCGCCGCCCTGCGCGGGCGGGACGGCCAGAGGTCGGCCGCCGGGGCGCTGTTCGGCAAGCGGGAGCCGCGCCTCGTTCGCCTCGATGAATACCATCTCGACGCCATCCCCGACGGCGCCATGCTGATCGTGTGCAATGACGACCGCCCGGGGATGGTCGGCAGGATCGGGACGGCGCTGGGCAACGCGGGGGTCAACATCGCCTACCTGTCCCTCGGCCGCGACCGATCCGGGGGCCGCGCCCTCGCCATCTTCAATCTCGACTCGCCCGTCGCCGACGCGGTCCTGCGCGACATCGAGGCGATCGACGGAGTGCTGCGGGCCGAGCGCGTCACTCTCTGATCCGTCCCGCGGAGTACGCCTCGCGTCACGTCGCGTCCGCCCGCGGTCGGCCCACGGGGCCGAATCAACCTCCGCTACGCCATGGCTCGCCCCCCGTACCGCCGCGAATCTCCGTCAGAGTGGGGGTCCCGGGGAACGGCTGCGAGTCATCCGCGGCCGACCCGTTCGTGGCACAGGACGTGCTCTCCGCCAGGACGCCCGCTTCATCGGGCGGCATCGGCCGGAGGGACTCATGAGCTTGGGGGAGTTGCGGGGTGGATCACAACAACCGATCGG
>JBIOWS010000197.1:0-2729 GCA_044868745.1 Candidatus Polarisedimenticolia bacterium | reverse complement strand
CGAGGAGGCGGAGGAGATCCTGTCCCATGTCGCGGCGCGCGGGTCGTGCTACATCCCGCGCATCAACGCGATCGTGGTCGGCGAGTTCAGCATGGTGCACGCCGGCGAGGAGGCGGGGCATTTCGTCAACCTGGCCCTGAAGAGGGAGATCTACAGCGAGGCGCCGCGCGAGATGCCGCAGCACGACCTGTTCTACGGCGGAGTGCTGGAGGAGGCGCTCGGCTTCTTCGGCTCCAAGCTCATCGACCCGAGCCGCAACCACTTCTTCGAGACCGAGTTCTACCAGTACTATCGCAAGGACCGCGAGACGATCGAGAAGGAGACGGCGTACACTTTCGAAGACTTCAACGCCATCATCCACTTCATCCTGCTGCACAAGAAATTCGAGCAGAGCTACGAACAGTACGAGGACGTCCCGGCCGAGATCATGGAGGGGATCCGATCGGAGCCCAAGCGGGCCAACATCCTGATCCACGAGCTGGGGTACTTCCTCGGGCAGCAGATCTATGACGCCTACCGGGCGGGGATCCTCGATCGGAGGACGATCGCCAGGCTGTTCCGGCAGTCGTTCCGGACAACCGGCAGCGCCCTGCAGACCTATCTGGACCTGGCCGAGAAGGTTCGCCCGGTGACCCAGAGCGGACCGGTCGCCACACCGGCCTCCTGACCGGGCGGGTCGTCCATCAAGCAGTCAAGGAGGAGCCGGCCACGGCGCGGCGGAAGACCAGCCCCGTCGATGAGCTGAAGGTGAAGGGGGCGCTGAGCGTATCGAGGAACCCCAGGCGAGCCAGCGCCTGGAGCGTTTCGATGGCGTCCTGCAGGTTCCACTCGAAGGTGCCCGCCACGTCCTCGGGGGCGATGCTCTGCCTGGCGCTCGACGACAGCGAGGCGAGCAGGTCGCGGCAGCGCCGGTGCGCGACCAGATGGCCGGACCCGGCGCACAGGTCGCGCACGATCGCCGTCGCCAGGACCGCCGCCGCGCGGCCGACCTGCGGGTCGGCGCACTCGAGGAAGATGTCGAAACGGTCGAGCCGGCCGCCGTAGGCGCAGGTCACGCCGCTGCATCGCCTGGCGCCCGAGACGGCGACGATCAAATCGATCGCCACGTGCTCGATCAGGTGCGCCAGGGCGAGCCCGTCCCCGCTCCCCTCGGCCGCCGGCGCCGGGGCCTCCTCCCCCGGCTGATCGTGATCGATCGACAGCATGAGGTGGATCTCGCTCCCTCCGCCGCAGTCGTGCTCCAGGAGCCGCGGGCAGAGCGCCAGGATCTGCTCCCGCTCGGTTGCCGTGAGCGGGCCGGTCCGCCGCCGCAGGTCGGCGCCCAGGTCCACGGTGAGACGGACGCGGGGCAGGCCCGCCCGGAAGCCGGCGTGCAGGCGCGAGGCGCCGGGGAAGGGGCCGACCTGGAGATCGCGGATGCGGATCGAGTCGGCCGGGGCCTCGTCCTCGACCGACGTGTCGGGTGCCTGGGGAGGAGCCCCCGGGTCGCGCCCGCCCATCCCCGGCCGGGCCCTGATCTTGTCGCGAAAGCGGCTGAGCAATTCGTCCCCCACCGATGCCTCCCCTGACAGTCGATCCGTGCCTGTCAGCGATCCGACTTGAAGTCTTCCTGGTCGAGGGTGCCCTGAAGGGCGACCCGGTATTCTCCCGTCGCCTTGTCGACCAGCTCGACTTTGGCTGCGGCATTGATGGAGTTGATGATCAGCTCCCCCAGCTTCAGCCGCAGCGCGGCGGGCGAGGTCGGGGAGGCCTCGAGTGTCGGCAGGTCTTGAATGCGGAACCGGGACATGACGTGCACCCTCCTTATCAGTCCCTGTCGAACGGGACCTTCTCGGTGTCGATCGTCCCCTGCAGGACGATCCGGTACTCGCCGGTCTGCGGGTTGACCGATTCGATCTTCACGCGCGCCGAGGTGGAGCTGATCAGCATCTCCCCCAGCTTGATGCGCAGCCCGGCGGCGGAGGTCGGCGCAGTCTCCAGCAGGGGGAAATCCTCCAAACGGAATCGGGGCATCGGTCACCTCCCTTTGGGACCGGACTGGTCCGCGGTACGGAACGAGCAACTCAGGGTACGGCGGTAGGCCGGCAGAGAGCCTTCGGGATGGGAGCGGCTCAGGTCTCTTTCGATGTCCCGCTCGATCTCGTCCACCAGGTCGTTCATGACGGAGGCCCCGATGGCGCCGCATCTTTCCTCCGGCGGCCCATCGAGCGCCGGGTTGGACGAGCCCTCGTGCCGCGGCCCGGGCGGAAGCAGGGAATCAGAGATCAGGCGCTCCTCGCCCTGGAGGAGGTCGGATTCCGCGCTGCTGACCCCCGGCCCCCGGTCCGCGGCGGGCGCCTCCGGCCCGCCCTGCGGCTCGCGGCGGAAGCGGGGCAGGGGGGGGAGGGGAATCTTCTGCCACTCGGGGGGCGGACCTCCGGGCCGCGGCCGGGGAGGCTGCGTGCGAGGGTTGCGCTCATTGGTCATCGCGGCTCCTTCTGCGGGAACCCCCGGGCCAGCCGGCAGGTCCCGCGCCAACGTCGGACGCTCTTCTCCTCATGCGCTTCTCTGCGGGCCCTTCCTGGCGCCCGGGCACCGGCGCGCCGGGCCCGGATCGAGGCTTGAGACCGAAGCTCCAGAACGACCCGTCGATCGTGCGGGCCGGGGAAGCCGGCGCGCCGGCGGCCGCGCGGCGATCTCTGTGTGGTGTTTCGGCCACCTTGGGACTGCCGCCGTCGAGGATGGCGTCG
>JBIOWS010000196.1:0-4616 GCA_044868745.1 Candidatus Polarisedimenticolia bacterium | reverse complement strand
GAGGCTCTGAAGCTCAAGGAAGTCCTCAAGTCGCGCGCCGTCTATGCGGTGTACCAGCCGGTCGTGGACCTGGTGGAGAGGCGCATCATCGGCTACGAGGCGCTCAGCCGGGTCGCGGGCGGTACCTTCTCCGGCCCCGACCAGTTGTTCAAGGTCGCCTACGAGAATGACTCGGTCTGGAAGCTGGAGCAGCTCTGCCGGGACAAGGCGCTGCGCGGAGCCGCAGGGCTGGAGCCGGGTCGGATGCTGTTCCTGAACATGGAGCCCGATTCGATCAACGACCCGGCGCTGCGCTCAGAAGCGACCTTTCATTTGCTGCGGGAGATCAACCTCCAGCCCACCCAGATCGTACTCGAGATGACCGAGCACTCTCCCATCAGTGACTTCGTGGCCTTTCGGCAGCTCCTGAACTACTTCCAGTTCCACGGCTTCCGCTTGGCGGTGGACGACGTCGGCTCCGGATATTCCGGGCTGAAGTCGATCGCGGAGATCAAGCCCGATTTCATCAAGATCGACATGGCGCTCATCCGCGATATCCACCTGCACTCGATCAAGCAAGACCTGACCGGAGCGATCGCCCGCTTCTCCAGCAGTTCGGGCATCACGCTGATCGCCGAGGGCGTGGAGACACCGGACGAACTGCGCTGCCTCAAGTCGATCGGTGTGCGCTACGCGCAGGGGTATCTGTTCGCACGCCCCGGGGCTGCATTCCCGGTCGTATCCTTCGAGAAGACCGACTGAGCCGATCGGATGGGCAGAAATAGGCGAGCCGCTTCATGAGAGCAGAAGCGGCTCGTTCAGGAGGTGAATTGTGTAGGCTGCGAACCGTGTATCTCAGCCCTCTCGGGCTGGTTGTTGAATGGCTGTCAGTTCAGACCGCCCGCTTCGCCGGGGTCAACGAGTGGTTCCAGGCTCCGATGATGAGGCAGGTCTTGGCGGTCTCGTCCTCGATCCACCGGTGGTAAACCTTTCGGCGAGCCGGATCGATTTGGTACGAAACGTTGGCGTAATTGAAGTCGACCATTCCGTTCTTTCTCCCGGCTGACTTCCTGGCCCCGCCCGCCTTCCTTTTCATCCGGATTCTCCTCCCGAGCTGTCGGTGGGGTGGAGCAAAACTCCTGCCAGAAGCTCCGTCCGGATCCCGCGACCATCCGACTTCTTGTCCGTGGTTATAAGCGTTAGCAAATATAATGGCTTACAGACCAACCCGCGCTCCGCATGCCGGCACACATCTAGGCGGGCTATCGCTTCGGGCTCGTGGCTCCGTCACTCTGGCGGGGATTTGCCTTGACTCAAGTACGTCAAAGTGACAGACTGCTCACCGATTGGAGCTGTGCGAATGTCACTGGAAGGAAGACAGGTCCTGCTCGTCGATCCGGCTCGTGAGATCGAGGGCCAGGCGATGCTGCGTTCGCTGGGGCTGCAGGTGAGCACCGCGCCGGACGCCGCCTCGGCTCTCGGCCTCGCCACACGGGTGGAATTCGACATGGCGATTGTCGATCTCGGTCTGGCGGGACCGGGAGCGGAAGGTTTGCTCGCGAGGCTGCGGTCCGAGGCGTCGATTCCGTCGATTCTCGTGCTGGCGACCCGCGACGAGTTGCGCGGGGCCATCGAGGCGCTCCGTCGGGGTGCCGACGATTACCTGCTCAGACCGCTCGACCGCGCGGAGGTCATGGCCCGCGCCGCCAGGATCCTGATGTGGCAGCAGGTGGACGATCGGGTGATCCATCTACAGAAAGAGATGACACGCAAGTACGTGCTGGGCAACCTGGTTTGTCGCTCGGAGGGAATGAAGCGGGTCCGGGACAAGATCAACCAGGTCGCGGCCGTGCGCAGCACGGTCTTGATCCTTGGGGAGAGCGGTGTCGGCAAGGAACTTGTGGCCAAAGCGATTCATTACAATTCGCCGCGCCGCGAGGCGCCGTTCATCGCCATCAACTGCTCGGCCATCCCCGTCAACCTCATTGAGAGCGAGTTGTTCGGCCATGAACGCGGGGCCTTCACCGGAGCCGTGGGGAGGCAGAAAGGCAAGTTCGAGCTGGCCCACGGGGGCACCATCTTCCTCGACGAGATCGGGGAGATGGATCTGAGCACCCAGGCGAAACTTCTCCGTGTCCTGGAGGAGCGCGAGTTCATGCGGGTCGGGGGTGGGAGGGAAGTCCGGGTCGATGTCCGGGTCCTGGCGGCCACGAACAGCGACCTGGAGGGACGCATCGCACTGGGACGATTTCGCGATGATCTGTACTTCCGTCTGAAGGTGATCACCATTCGAGTTCCGCCCCTGCGGGAGCGGCGGGAGGACATCCCGGATCTGGCGGGCACCTTCCTCGACCAGATCAGTCGGGAGAACTGCCTGCGTCCCTTGAGGCTCACCGGCAAGGCGACCCGGGCGCTGCTGCGCTACCCCTGGCCCGGGAACGTTCGGGAACTCAAGAACGTGCTTGAGAGCACGGCGATCACCAGGCCGGGGGTGGTGATTCGGGCCTCTGACCTGCCGCAGGCGGCGCGGGGGGACGTCGTCCGGGGAGCACCCCGCTTGCGTCCTGACGGCGGGATCACGCTGAAGGAGATGGAGCGCGATCTGATCCGGACGACTCTCGTCGCGCACGACGGCAACCGTACGCACGCCGCCCGCGCACTGCAGATCGGCGTACGGACGCTGCAGCGTAAAATCAGGGCCTACGACATCCGCGTCCCGTTCGGTGGACCTCGAGCGTCCTCGCCGCGTCAAAGACTCACGGTGACTCCGAGACCAGGCCTGTCCAGCAGCGGCAGGACGTAGCCCCGCTCGATTCGCAGTCCGTCACGCGCCACGTCGTCGTGCAAGTCCAGGTGTCCGTCGAGATCGGCGAGTTCCACGCTGGGGGCCGCAAGCGCGAAGTGCAGGGCGGCCGCCATGCTGATGCGCGACTCGTCCATGCAGCCGATCATCGCGCCGATGCCCGCCGCCTGAGTGACCCGCGCGATCGCCTGGGCTTCGGCGACGCTTCCGGCCTTCATCAGCTTGATGTTGACAAGATCGGCCGCGCGCTTCTCGACCACGCGTCGCGCGTCGACAGCAGTCTGGATCGCCTCGTCGGCCATGATCGGCACCTCGAACGCCGCGGCCAGACGGGCGAGGGCCTCGAGGTCCGCCGAGGGGGTCGGCTGCTCGAGGAGTTCGAGGTCGCCGGGTTGGACAGACTCGAGAAACCGGCGCGCGTCCTCCTCGGAGTACGCGCGGTTGGCGTCCGCCCGGATGGCGACCCGGGACCCGAAAGCCTGCCGGAGCGAGCGGACCAAACGGACGTCGGCCTGCCAGTCCTCGCCGATCTTCACCTTCAGGATCCGGAATCCGGTCTCCACGTGTCTCCTGGCGGCCTCGAGGATGGCGGCGTGGTCGGCGATGCCCAGGGTCACGCTCGTCGGCAGACGATGGCGGCGCATTCCCAGGACCCTGGCGAGAGGCGCCCTCGCCCGCAGGCCCAGGAGGTGCTGCAGGGCGATGTCGACCGCCGCGCGGGCGGCCGGGGCGTGCGGGGCGGCGGCCGCCGCGCGCCGTGCGACCCCCTCGATGTCGTCCGCGTCCGACTCGCGCAAGAGCGGGATGAGTCGGTCGTGTAGCGCGTGCAGCGATATGGCCGGTGTTTCGCCGGTCACGTCCTCTGCGGGGGCGGCGCTGCCGAACCCGGTGCGCCCGTCCGAAGTGTCCACCTTCAGGATGATGTTCTCCGCCGTCGAAAAGCTGCGGCCGGCGATCCGGTAGCCCTCGACCAGGTGGAAGGTGATCGGGATCGCCTCGACGGAGCGCACGCGGATCATCCCGCGTGACCGGGGAACCGCCGCCTGAGCTCCGCCAGGATCGGATCCACTCCGTCTACGAGAGGGTCACAGCAGGGGACGATGTAGCGCCGGCGGTAGGTGGCGGCGAGATCCTTGACGTGAGCGCGGGCCAATCCCTCATGGTTCAGCGTGATCGCCACGATGGGCCGGCCGCAGAGCAGCTCGATCAGCGACATCTCCCGGTCGATCCCGGCGAGCGGGAAATCCGGGAACCCGTCATAGTGCGTCCGCGCCGGGGCGTGCTGCAGGATAATCCCGTCGGGGCGCGCTCCGGCGAGGATCTCGAACCCGCCAGGGTAGGCGGGGTTGGTCAGACATCCCTGCCCCTCGACGACGATGACGTCGGGGCGCTCCTCGCGGAACGCCCTGCAGACCTGATGCTCGATCTCGCCCGAGACAAAATCGTTGATGAGGCTGTCGAGAATCAGGCCATAGCGGACGCCCTGCATCCACGCAGTCTGACCGGTGCCGATCATGACCGCCTTGCGCCCCGAGGCGTTGAGCTCCTGCACGAGGCGCTGCGCCGTCGTCCGCTTCCCGACTCCGGAATCAGTCCCCAGCACGGCCAGGCGCAGCGAGCGTACGCTCAGAATCTCACCTGTGAAGGCGTGCAGCGCCTCCCGTGGAGGGGTGCGGCGCACGTCGCGGATCCGGGCGCCGCTCTTGCGGGCAAGGTAGTTGAACTCGGCTTCGTCTCCGAGGAACTGGTGCAGACCCGAGTCCACGTGGATCCCCAGCGCCAGGGCTTCGCATATGACCGGCCGGCATGCCCCGGGGAGGACGCCGCCGTGCGT
>JBIOWS010000195.1:0-6831 GCA_044868745.1 Candidatus Polarisedimenticolia bacterium | reverse complement strand
GGCTACGTGAAGCGCAGCCCGCTGTCGACCTACCGAAGCCAGAGACGCGGCGGCAAGGGGAAGATCGGGATGACGACGCGCGAGGAGGACTTCGTCGAGCACCTGTTCGTCGCCTCGACGCACGCCTCGATCCTGATCTTCACGACCCGCGGCCGGGTGCACTGGCTGAAGGTCCACGAAGTCCCCCAGGTCGGGGCGGCCGGCAAGGGCAAGAACATCGTCAACTTCGTGGAGCTGACGCCGGAAGAGAAGGTCGCCGCCCTCGTCGCCACCAAGGAATTCGGCGAGGATCGGCACATCGTCTTCTGCACGCGCAAGGGCATCATCAAGAAGACGAGCCTGTCGGCCTACGGCAACCCGCGCGCCGGCGGGATCATCGCGCTGGGCGTGGACCAGGACGACGAGCTGCTCTCGGTCAAGCTGACCGACGGCAAGCAGGAGATCTTCATGGCGACGTCCCAGGGCCAGGCGATCCGTTTCGCGGAGGAGGAGGCGCGCCCGATGGGCCGCACCGCCCGCGGCGTGATCGGCATGCGCCTGCTCCAGGGCGACACAGTCGTCGAGATGGATTCCCTCAGGTCCAAAGAAGGTACAATCCTGACGGTCACCGAAAAAGGGTACGCGAAGCGGACGGAGGTGGCGGAATACCGGCTGCAGGGACGCGGCGGGTCGGGGATCATCAACCTCAAGGTGACCGAGAAGACCGGCCCGGTCGTACAGGTGCTGGAGGTGGCCCAGGACGACGAGGTCGTGGTGATCACCACCTACGGCAAGATCATCCGCACCAACGTGCGGGCCATTTCCCTCCTGGGGAGGCCGACGCAGGGCGTGCGCCTCATCCATCTCGAGGAGGGAGACACCGTGGTGGCGGTGGCCCGGGTGGCGGAAGGGGACGTCGAAGTCGACGCGGGGCCGGTGGCCCCCGAGTCGGGGCAGGGCGAGGACCCCGGAGCGGGCGGGCCGGCGGTGGCCTGAACCGGCGGCCAGGAGGGAGAGCGGCATGAAGATCTTTCTCGATACGGCGAACATCAAGGAGATCCGGGAGGCCCACGGCTGGGGCATCCTGGACGGCGTGACGACGAACCCCTCGCTCGTGGCCAAGGAGGGCCAGGACTTCTACGATGTCCTGAGGCAGATCTGCGCCCTGGTCGAAGGCCCGGTCAGCGCCGAGGTGGTCTCGGTCACGACGGAGGAGATGGTCAAGGAGGGCAGGGAGCTCGCGCGCGTCGCCAAGAACATCGTGGTCAAGATCCCGATGATCCGGGAGGGGCTCAGGGCGATCCGGACCCTGTCTTCGGAGGGGATCCGGATCAACACGACGCTCATCTTCTCCTCCCCGCAGGCGCTCCTCGCGGCGAAGGCCGGCGCCTCCTTCGTCAGCCCCTTCATCGGACGCCTGGACGACATCAGTCACGTCGGCATGGAGATCGTGCGCGAGATCCGCTCCATTTTCGACAACTACTCCTTCCCGTGCGAGATCCTCGCCGCCAGCATCCGCAACCCGCTGCACGTCGTGGATGCCGCCAGCCTCGGCGCCGATATCGCGACGATGCCCTTCGCGGTTTTGGAATCCCTCCTCAAGCACCCCCTGACCGACATCGGGTTGCAGAAGTTCCTCAAGGATTGGGAGAAGCTGCCACAGCAGACGCGGAAAGGCTGATTTGGCCCACGACCGTCTCGAGGAACTGAGGCGCAAGAACCGCGAGGCCGAGGCCGGGGGAGGGGAGGATCGCCTGCAGCGGCAGCGATCCGAGGGTAAGCTGCCCGCCCGGGAGCGCATCGACCTTGTGCTCGACCCGGGGACCTTCCAGGAGCTCGACAAGTTCGTGGTGCACCGCTGCCACGACTTCGGGATGGAGACGCAGCGCATCCCGACCGACGGCGTGATCACCGGCCACGGCACCATCGACGGGCGCCAGATATTCCTCTTCGCACAGGACTTCACGGTGTTCGGCGGCTCCCTCAGCGAAACCTACGCCATGAAGATCTGCAAGATCATGGATCTGGCCGTGAAGGTGGGGGTCCCCGTGATCGGGTTGAACGACTCCGGCGGGGCGCGCATCCAGGAAGGGGTCGTCTCCCTGGGGGGGTACGCCGATATCTTCCTCCGCAACACCCTGGCTTCCGGCGTCATCCCGCAGATCTCGGCCATCCTCGGTCCCTGTGCCGGCGGGGCGGTGTACTCCCCGGCGATCACCGACTTCAACATCATGGTCCAGGGAACGTCCTACATGTTCATCACCGGCCCGGACGTCATCAAGGCGGTCACCCACCAGGAGGTGACCAAGGAGGATCTGGGGGGGGCGATGACCCATGCGTCGGTCAGCGGCGTGGCGCATTTCGCCGCACCCGACGATCGGGCCGCCCTGGCGCTCATCCGCGACCTGCTGTCCTACCTGCCCTCGAACAACATGGAGGACCCGCCGCGCCGCCGGACGGCGGACGATCCGGAGCGCGCCGATGAAGCGCTCGACACTCTCATCCCCGGGGATCCCAACAAGCCGTACGACATCAAGGAGGTCGTGCGGATGGTCCTGGACGAGGGGATCTTTCTCGAGGTCCACGAGCGCTACGCCAGGAACCTGGTGGTCGGTTTCGGGCGGATGGACGGCGGGGTGGTCGGTGTCGTGGCCAACCAGCCGATGGTGCTGGCCGGGACTCTCGACATCGATGCCTCTCTGAAGGGCGCGCGCTTCGTGCGCTTCTGCGACGCCTTCAATATCCCGCTTGTGGTCTTCGAGGACGTTCCCGGCTTCCTGCCCGGGCTGGATCAGGAGCACCGCGGCATCATCAAGCACGGTGCCAAACTCCTGTACGCCTTCGCAGAGGCGACGGTCCCGAAGATCACGGTCATCACGCGGAAAGCATACGGGGGTGCGTACTGCGTGATGGGTTCAAAGCACATCCGGACCGATTTCAACTTCGCCTACCCCGGCGCCGAGATCGCCGTCATGGGCCCCGAGGGAGCGGTCAACATCCTTTACCGGAGAGAGCTGCAGGTCGCCAAGGACCCGGAGCGCCTGCGCAGGAACAAGGTGGCCGATTTTCGCGAGAAATTTGCCAGCCCGTACGTCGCTGCCGAGCGCGGCTACGTAGACGAGGTGATCGAGCCGCATCTGACGCGCTCCAGGGTCATCCGGGCCCTCAAACTCTTGAAGACCAAGAGGGACACCAACCCCTCCAAGAAGCACGGGAACATCCCTCTGTGAGGGCGGGGACGGACGGCCCCGGGTCTCTCCGACGGACATGAAGCTCCGCCGGGTCCTCATCGCCAATCGCGGGGAGATCGCGCTGCGCGTCCTGCGCGCCTGCCGCGAGATCGGCCTGTCCCCGGTGGTGGTGCATTCCGAGGCGGACCGGGACGGGCTTCCGGTGCGCCTGGCGGACGCGGCCTATCCGGTCGGGCCTGCCCCCGCAATCTCGTCCTACCTCGACGTCCAAGCGATTCTGGAGGCGGCGCGGCGGGCGCACGCCGATGCCGTTCATCCAGGATACGGCTTTCTGGCGGAGGATCCTGAGTTCGCGCGGGCCTGTGACGAGGCCGGCCTGGTGTTCATCGGTCCGCCTCCCGAGGCGATGCGGCTCCTGGGGGACAAGGTGGAGGCGCGCCGGCTGATGGCGCGGAGTTCGATTCCGGTCATCCCGGGCCTCGACGAGCGGGCGGCGAGCGCGGCGCCGATCCGGGAGTTCGCCCGGCGGGCCGGCTACCCGATCATGCTGAAGGCGGCGGCCGGTGGAGGAGGAAAGGGGATGCGCGTCGTGCACCGGGAGGCGGAGCTGGAGCCGGCGTTCCGGGCGGCGCGCTCCGAGGCCCGGTCGGCCTTCGGGGACGAGGGCGTGTACGCCGAGAAGCTGATGGAGAACGTGCGCCACATCGAGGTGCAGATTCTCGCCGACGCCCACGGCCATGCCATCCACCTGGGAGAGCGGGAGTGCTCGGTGCAGCGCCGGCACCAGAAGCTGATCGAGGAGGCGCCTTCGATCGCCGTGAGCGCGGCCGAACGGGAGCGTCTCGGCGCGCTCGCCCTGGAGGTGATCAGGCTCTCCGAGTACCGCAACGCCGGCACCGTCGAGTTCCTGGTGGACGCCTCCGGGTTTCCCCACTTCCTGGAAGTGAACGCCCGCATCCAAGTGGAGCATCCGGTCACCGAGATGATCACGGGGATCGACCTGGTGCGGGCGCAGATCGAAATCGCCGCCGGCGGTCTCCTCGGGATTAAGCAGGAGGACGTCCGCCCCCGCGGCTGGGCGCTGGAGTGCCGCATCCTCGCCGAAGATCCGCTGAGCTCCTTTGCGCCCTCACCGGGGCGCGTCGAGGCAGCGCGGTTTCCGTCCGGGCCGGGAGTGCGCGTCGAGACCGCCCTGTTGCCCGGCGACGAGATCTCGCTGCACTACGACGCGTTGGTGGCAAAGATCATCGCCTGGGGTTCGGACCGGCAGGGGGCGATCGCCCGCATGCGCGGAGCGCTCCGCGAGTGCCTGATCGCCGGCGTACGCACGACGGTGCCGTTCCACCAGGAGGTTCTGGCCGATCCCGACTTCCAGGCCGGGCGGATCGACATCGGGTATTGCGATCGGGTCCTGCCGCGAATCGCGGCGTCACTCCGCGAGACCGGCCCCGACGCCGAGATCGCCGCCATCGCCGCCGCCATCGCCGCCAGCCGGGAAGAGACGCGGCGAACGGTCGCGACGCCCGCCCTGGAGGCCAGCCCCTGGGCGCTCGCCGGCAGGCGGGCGCAGATGGAAAGGCGACGGTCGCGGTGAGGCGCTACCTGGCCCGGATCGGAGAGACCGAGATCGACCTGGAGGTGGCAGGCAGCAACGGCGCCTATGCCGTCCGGGTGGCGGGGCAGGAGCGGCGGGTGGAGGCGCGGGGAAGCGGCGCGTCGATCGTCATCGCCTCGGAAGGCAGGATCCTGGAGGCGCTGGTGGTCCCCGAGGTGGCGCGCGTCGGCGCGCAGCGCACCGGAGAACGGCGGTATGAGGTCACCCTGGGGGGCCGGGTCTACTCCGTCCTCCTGCAGGATCCGTTGCGTCGCGACTCCCGATCCGCCACCCCCGAGCCGGGCGGGCCTGTCCAGGTGCGATCGATCATGCCGGGGAAGGTCGCGTCACTGCTGGTGCGCGAAGGTCAGGAGGTGAGGGCGGGGCAGGGGGTCGTCGTGGTCGAGGCGATGAAGATGGAGAACGAGATTCAAGCTCCCAAGGACGGACGCGTCGCGTCGCTGAGAGTCCGGCCCGGGGAAACGGTGGAGGCGGGCGTGCTGCTGTTCACGGTGGAATGAGACTCAGAAAACGTCGGGGCGGCGCCGCTACCGCGCTCGCCGCCCCGATATTTTCCCGGCGCACACCTTGCTGTCTACCGAATGGCTGCGGCCAGCTCCTTGCCTGGACGGAAGCGGGCCACCTTGCGCGCCTTGATCTCGATCTGCTCCCCTGTCTGCGGATTCCGGCCGACGCGGGCCTTCCGCTTGGAGACCGTGAACGTCCCGAAGCCGACGAGCGCGACCCGGTCGCCCTTCTTCAGCGACTTGGTGACGCCGTCGACGAGAGAATCGAGGGCCTTGCCGGCCGCGGTCTTGCTGATGCGCGCGTCCTTGGCGATCTTATCGATGAGGTCCGCCTTGTTCATTACCGTGCCTCCTCCAGGTGAAAGCGTTGTAAAGAACCGTTGTGTTGGGGCCTCGCGACGTGGTTGCCTTATACCACCCGCCGCGATCCCTTGTCAAGACATGCTGGACGCGCCCTTGGAGAGATCTCCAGAGTAGAGGGGCTCGCAGTCGGGCGTTGCGGGGAGGGGCTTGGGAAATGGGCGCAGATCCTCGACAGAGCAGCGGATCGACACTCGCGGCGCAGCTTCTCGCGGCGGTTGCCCGGGAGGCTCTGGCGGCGTGCGATCCGGCGCTGGCCGTCAGGCGCGTCGTCCTGGCGCGCGGCGATCATCTCGTCGTCTGCGGTCGACCGATTCCCTTGAAGGTGAGGGGGCGGCTGATCCTGATCGCCTACGGCAAAGCGGCGCCCGGGATGAGCAGGGGATTTCTCGAGAGGATCGAGGAGGCGGGGGGAAGGCGGAAGGTGCATGGCCTTGTGATCTCGGCCGAACGGGAGCAGGTGGGGCGTTCCCGCGCTTGGCCTTCCGGGCTGAGACCGCTGCCGGCCGAGCATCCGATCCCGCAGCGCGCCTCTTTCGTCGCCGGCCGGAGGGCTCTGCAAGTGGCCTCCCGCGCGGGTGCCGCGGACGATGTCGTTTTCCTCGCCTCGGGCGGCGGGTCGGCCCTCATGGCGGCGCCGCTCTCGCCGTTCCTGAGCGCGTCCGACAAGACCGCCCTGCACCGCATGCTGCTCGCTTCAGGCGCCCCGATCGGCACGATCAACACCGTTCGCAAGCACCTGTCCGCCGTCAAGGGAGGGCGGCTGGCCGTGGCGGCCCGCAGGGCCAGGAGCCACGCGACGCTCGTCCTGTGCGACGTCGACCCCGAGCGCTTCGACGAGGTCGCCTCCGGGCCGTCCCTGCCCGATCGCACGACCATCGGCGACATGGTCCTGGCGATCGACCGCTGCGGCATCGCCCCTGCGATCCCGGTGCGCGTGCTCGAAGCGATGCGGACCGGGCGGATCCCGGAGACGCCGAAACCCCGCGATCCGACGTTCCGGCGGTCGATGTCGGAGTCGATCCTCTCCAACCGCGACCTGAGGAACGCCGCCGTCCGGGCCGGACTCACGCGCGGGCTGCCGGCGGAGGCGGTCCCGACCGAATTGACCGGGCGGATCGAGGACGCCGTGGAGATGGTGGCTCGCGCCATCGAGACGGCGCCGCCGGGGACACGCCTG
>JBIOWS010000194.1:0-14621 GCA_044868745.1 Candidatus Polarisedimenticolia bacterium | reverse complement strand
GCGTTGTCGATCGAGTCGAACGACCGCACCAGTATCTTCGGGAACTTCTTGTTCAAGGCCATCGTGATCGCCGACGTCAGCGTCGTCTTCCCGTGGTCCACGTGTCCGATCGTCCCCACGTTCACGTGCGGCTTCGTCCTCTGAAACTTCTCCTTCCCCATCGCGATCCTCCGAAACCGTTAACGAGCCGGGCGGTGCTCGCCACGCCGCACGTGATCCGAAAGGTGGAGCCCACGACCGGGATCGAACCGGTGACCCCTTCCTTACCAAGGAAGTGCTCTACCACTGAGCCACGTGGGCCCGGGAAAGAACCGTGGAGCGGGAAACGGGATTCGAACCCGCGACCCTCAGCTTGGAAGGCTGATGCTCTACCCCTGAGCTACTCCCGCACCAAGCGCGACCGAACGGGGTGAGACACGGCAACCGTCCCTGCACCTCGCTCAACCGACGCTGCTAAGCTCTGCCCTCATGTAGGGTGGTGGGGAGAGGAGGATTCGAACCTCCGAAGCGCTACGGCGGCAGATTTACAGTCTGCTCCCTTTGACCACTCGGGAATCTCCCCACACAGCCCGCCGCCGCCGAGGCCAAATAGCGCAAAGACAAACGCCCGCTCCGGCGGGCATGGAGCTGGCGAAGGGATTTGAACCCCCGACCCGCTGATTACAAATCAGCTGCTCTACCCGCTGAGCTACGCCAGCATTTCAAGCGGGGGATGCTAGCACAGTGGACGCAAGTGTAGCAATAGTTCAAGTTGAAAAAGATGTCGGCAAAGAGCCTCAGGACCCATTAGCACCACCCAGACCTCTTTGCCGGACCGCTTCGAACAGGACGACACCGGCGGCCACTGCCAAGTTGAGGGATTGAACACCCCTGTGCAGAGGGATCGACAGGACGCTGTCGCAGGTCTCACGCGCCAAGCGCCTGAGCCCTCTCCCCTCCCCCCCGAGAACGACGGCGAGTGGAACGCTCATATCGAAGGCACTCCAGGGCTGCGACCCGTCCGGATCGAGCCCCACGACCCAGAGGCCCTTTTCTTTCAGCAGGTTGAGCAGTGAAACGATGTTTGTGACCCGGGCCACCGGAAGACGCTCGACCGCGCCGGCGGAGGCCTTCACAGCGGCCGGGCTGAGCCCCGCCGCGCCACGGGCCGGAAGAAACAGTCCGTCCGCTCCCGCGGCGGCGGCAGCCCTGATCACGGCTCCCAGGTTCCTGGGGTCCTCAACACCATCCAGCACAACGATCAGAGCCGGTGACCCGGCCTGTTCAAGAATTTCCGCGGGCGTTCCGTAGTGTGCGCGGGCCACGACCGCCACCACCCCCTGGTGCGTTCCGCCTCCGGCCAGACGGTCCAGGACTCGATCCGGCTGCCGCTGAACCGTGACCCGCGCAGCCCGGGCGGCGGTGATCACCTCCTCGACGCGCCGGTCGCGGCGGCCTTCCGAGATCACGATGCGCGTGACGGTGCGGCTGCCGGCCTTCAGAGCCTCGAGGACCGGGTGGATCCCGAAGATCAGGTCGCTCACCGGTTTTCACCGGAGGTCGCGGCGAGCAAGGCCCTGGCTCGCTGCGCGCCCGAGGCGACGGGTCGGGGCAGGGGCAGGAGGCTCCCCTCCTCGATTAAGGGCACCAGCCGGATCAGCTCCGGTCCCGAGGCGGAGCCGGTCAGCGCGATTCGCATCGGGTGGTAGAGTTCCCGACCCTTGGCCCCCGTCTCCCGTCGCACCTCGTCGGTGATCGTCTGAAAGAGTTGGGCGGTGAGCGGTTGCTGCAGGCGGCGTTCGAGCGCCTCGATCACCCGGCGAGATCGCGAATCGGTGAGCGCCTTCCTGACCTCGGGATCCTCGAGACTGCGCTCCGGTGAGAAGTCGAACAGGAAGGAAACCTCCTGCGGCAGGTCGCTCATCCTTGGAAGCCTCTCCGCGTACAGCATTGCCAGCCTGCCGATCCATCCGACCACCTCGGGCGGGAGGGACGGTCCGAGCCATCCGGCCATCACGAGCGGCTCGAGCGCCATCTCCGCGACCCGCGCCTGGGGCAGTCGCGCCATGTGTCGGGCGGCGAGGGCATCGAGCTTCTTCGGGTCGAAGATTCCCGGGGCCCGGGAGATCCGATCGAGATCGAACATGCCGATCAGCTCCTCCGGCGTCAGCAGCTCCTGCCCGCCCGGAGGCGACCAACCGAGGAGGGCCAGGTAATTCATCACCGCCTGGGGCGGGTACGCCTGCCTGCGAAGCCAGGCGACCGAGGCGGCTCCCTCCCGCTTGCTCAGGGGGGCCCCTCCCGGACCGAGAATGAGCGGCAGGTGGGCGAACTCCGGGACGGCCGCCGCCCCCAGGGCGCGATAGATGAGGAGCTGCCGCGGCGTGTTGGAGAGGTGGTCGTCACCGCGAATCACGTGGGTGATACGCATGAGGAGATCGTCGACCACCGCCGCGAAATTGTAGGAGGGCCAGCCGTCGCTCCGCACCAGGACGAAATCTCCGATCTGCGTCAGGGGGAAACGGACGGTGCCGTGCACGCGGTCGACGAAGGTGATCGCCTGATCCCCCTCCGCGACGGCCGCCACGTTCAGCCTGAGCGCCGCGGGCTCGCTGCGCCGTCGCCTCGCCGCCTCCTCTCGAGCCAGCCGGCGGCAGCGACCGGAATAGAGGGAGGCCCGGCCAGCCTCGCGCTGCGCCACCCGTTCCTCCTCGAGCAGCCGCAGCGAGCAGAAGCACGGATAGGCGAAGCCCCGTTCCACGAGAAGAGCCGACCTGTCCCGGTACAGGTGGAGCCTCTCCGACTGGCGGAAGGGGCCGCTCTCTCCTCCCGCGTCGATCCCCTCGTCCCATCCGAGACCGAGCCAGCACAGGTCTTCGAGCAGGCTCCTCTCGTGCTCCGGGCTGGAGCGGGCTACGTCGGTGTCCTCCACCCTGAGGATGAAGGTTCCTGCACGCCCCCGGGCGTATAACCAGTTGAACAGGGCGGTGCGCGCGTTGCCGACGTGGAGGTCGCCCGTGGGCGACGGGGCGAAGCGCACGCGCGGCGTGGTCATCGGACCGCCTTTGGCTCCGCAGGGCCCAGCAGAACGACCGCCTGCGCCATGATCCCTTCCTTCCTCCCGACCGCGCCGAGCCCCTCACACCGCTTCGCCTTGACGCCGACGGCCGATGCGGCGCAGCCGAGGGCGCGGGCGATCTTGCGCCTCATCTCTGGAAGGTGCGGCTGCAAGCGGGGCGCCTCCGCCAGGACGACGGCGTCGACGTTGACGATCTCGAACCCCATCGAGCGGCCCTCCGCCATGACGTCCTGCAGGAACTCGAGGCTGGAACGGCCGCGGAGGCTCGCGTCGGCGTCGGGGAACCGCACGCCCATGTCGGGCAGCCCCAGAGCGCCGAGGAGGGCGTCGCACACGGCGTGTGTCAGGACATCGGCGTCCGAGTGGCCCAAAAGTCCGCGCCCGTGCTCGATCTCCACCCCGCCCAGAACGAGTCGCCGCCCGCGCGCCAGGGGATGGATGTCGGCGCCGCAGCCGATGCGGAGTCCGACCGGTCCCCGCCGCCCCGGCCCGCGTCCCGGGCTGCGGATGTTCTGGCGCACTTTCCTCTCAATCCTCGCCACGCTCGCTCGTCTCCTGATTCTCCGCCAGGAGTGCCTCCGCCAGGATCAGGTCGGAGGGGGCCGTTATTTTGATGTTGCGCGGCGACCCCTCCACCACCCGGACCTCTCCTCCCGCTCGTTCCACGAGTTGGGCGTCGTCGGTGCCGAGAAATCTTTCCCTCGCGGCCCGCTGGTGGGCCGCGAGCAGAAGATCGAATCGGAACCCCTGCGGCGTCTGCACCAGTCTCAACCGATCGCGCGGCAGCGTCTCCTCGACCACACTCGCATTCCCCACGCGCTTCACGGTATCGGAGGGCGCGATCGCCGGCACGGCCGCTCCGTACCGCGCGGCGCCGTCGATGATCGCGTCGATGAGGCGAGCCTCGACCAGCGGACGGGCGGCGTCGTGCACGAGGACGATGGACGGTTCGCGGAGGGCCTCGAGTCCGAGGCGGACGGAGTCCTGACGCTCGGGACCGCCGCGCACCAGCGTGAGCCTCGAGAGCAGCCCGCCGAGAGTGGCCCGGGCCTCCTCCGGGGAGGCAACGACCACCACCACCGGGCCGATCCTCGGGTGGGCGGTGAAGGCGCGCACGGCGCGCGCAAGGATCGAGGATCCGCCCAGGGGCATCAGGGCTTTGGGCCCGGGCCGGCCCATGCGGGCTCCCCGCCCGGCGGCGACGATGATGGCAGCGACGGTCATCCCTGGGGGACGCCTGCTCGGCGCGAGTGTCGCTCGGCGGCTGGTCAGATCTTCAGGATCTCTTCTTCCTTGTGCTTCGCCAGCTCGTCCACCTGCTTGATGTGCTGGTCGGTCAGTTTCTGCACCTGCTCCAGGGAGCGCTTCTCGTCGTCTTCGGAGATTTGCTTCTCGCGAAGGAGCTTCTTCAACGCTTCGTTGGCATCGCGCCGCTCGAGACGTATGGCGGTGCGGCCCTGCTCGGCGATCTCGTGCACCTTCTTCGCGAGTTGCCTGCGGCGCTCCTCGGTCAAGGGGGGGATCGGCACGCGCACGACCTTGCCGTCGTTGGCTGGATTGAGGCCAAGGTCGGAGACGCGGATGGCCTTCTCGATCTTCGGTATGAGCGACACGTCCCAGGGCTGCGCCACGATCAGGGTCGGGTCCGGGATCGTGAGGCTGCACACCGAAGACAGCGGCGTCGGCGTGCCGTAGTACTCGACCGTGACCCCCTCCAGGATCGCCAGGCTGGCGCGGCCGGTGCGGATCACCGCCAGTTCGCGCCGGGTGTGCTCGACTGTCTCGTGCATCTTTTTCTGGGTGCGCTGAAACAGCTCGTTTGCCGGCATGGCTCACTCCTTCACGATCGATCCGATCCGATCTCCCATCACGGCGCGCTTGATGTTGCCGCGCCCCCCCAAATTGAAGACGATGATCGGCAGGTGGTTGTCCATGCACAACGAAATAGCCGTCGAATCCATCACCCTGAGGCCTTTCTCCAGCACCTCCAGGTAGCTGATCTCGTCGAACTTGCGCGCCTTGGGGTCTTTTTTGGGGTCGGCGGAGAACACCCCGTCCACCTGCGTTGCCTTGAGGATCACTTCGGCCTTGACCTCCATCGCGCGGAGGGCGGCGGCGCTGTCGGTGGTGAAATAGGGGTTCCCGGTTCCCGCGGCGATGATCACGACCCGACCTTTCTCCAGGTGCCGCATGGCGCGCCGGCGGATGTACGGCTCCGCCACCTGGCGGATCTCGATGGCGGAGAGGACGCGTGTATGGACGCCGAGCCGTTCCAGAGCGTCCTGGACCGCCAGGGAGTTGATCACAGTCGCCAGCATTCCCATGTGGTCGCCGGTGACACGATCGACTCCGTCGGTGGATCCCGACAGGCCGCGGTAGATGTTCCCGCCGCCGATGACCATCGCGACCTGGACTCCCAGGCCGTGAACCTCCCGGATCTGCTCGGCGATGCCGCGGATCACGTCCGGTTCCAGACCGAACTGACGCGATCCCATGAGGGCCTCGCCGGAAAGTTTCAGGAGGACCCTGCGGTACCTCGGTTCCCTGGTGTCCTTGGCCACGCCCGCCCCGTCGCAGACGACCCCGTTCAGCGCGACGTGCTGCCCGCCCCCGGGCGCGTCTCGTCCTGTCCCAGGACGAAGCGCGCGAACCGCTTTACTCGTACGTTTTCCCCGGTTTTGGAGATGAAGAAGTTCACCACGTCCCGGACGGACACGCCCGGGTCACGGACGAACGGCTGCTCCATCAGGCAGAACTCCTGGTAGAACTTCTCCATCTTGCCGGCGACGATTTTGTCGACGACCGCCTCCGGCTTCCCGGTGGCGCGCGCCTGCTGGCGATAGATCTCCCGCTCTTCGCTCAGGACATCCTCCGTCACCTCCTGGCGGTCCACGAAGCGCGGCTCGGAGGCGGCGATGTGCATGGCCAGGTCCCTCACCAGCGTCTGAAAATCCGCGGTGCGGGCGACGAAGTCGGTCTCGCAGTTGACTTCCACAAGGACCCCGATGCGGCCGCCGCCGTGGATGTACGAGCCGACCGCACCCTCGCTGGTGGCCTTGGCCGCCCGCTTGGCGGCGGTCGCCTGTCCCTTCTGCCGGAGGATCTTGTGGGCCTGCTCGAGGTCGCCGCGGGCCTCCACGAGGGCGGTCTTGCAGTCCATCATCGGGGCTCCGCTTCGATCCCGGAGCTCTTTCACCATCGATGCTGTGATCTCCATCAATTCTCCTCGTGCCGATCGGTCAACGCGGCGCCTCGCGGACCGTCCATCCTCTGTCCCACCCCGCTCCCCTGGCCGCGGGACGCGACAGGGCCTGCACTGGGATCGGATGAGTGCATGCGCGAGGGGCGGGACGGGGCCGGCCTACTCGGTGATGCCGCGGCCCGGGGCCGCGGCCTTCCGCTCGGTGTTCCCGTCGATCTTGACGGCCGCCTCGGTCTCGGGCTCAACGTCGGCGGACGGATCCTGGGGCTCCGTCGCGGGCTCGCGAGCAGCCGGGGGCTTGCGGCGCGACGCGGGCCGGCGCGCCTCCCCGGGGGGGGATCGACGGGCCGGACGCACCCCCGCCGTCTCGCCGATCGCCGGCATGCCGGTGACGGCCACGGCGCTTCCTCCCGCCGCCGCCAGCGCGGCCTCCTCGGGCTCCTGCTCGCCTGCCTGCTTTTCGTACAGGCTCCGCCCCTCCTGGATGGCGTCCGCGATCCGGGAGGAGAACAGCTTGATCGCGCGGATGGCATCGTCATTGCCCGGAATTGGGTAGTCGATGTCCTCCGGGTCGCAATTCGTGTCCACGACGGCGACCACGGGGATGTCGAGCTTGCGAGCCTCCAGGACCGCGATGTGCTCCTTCTTCGGGTCGATCACGAACAGGGCGTCCGGGAGCCGGTCCAAGCTCTTGATGCCCGACAGGACCTTCGCGAGTTTGACGCGCTCCTTCTCGAGACGCAGGAGTTCCTTCTTGGTGAAGCGGCCCTCCACCGGGTTCTCGAGGAAGTTCTCCAGCCAGCGAAGTCTCTCGATGCGCTTCTTGATCGTGCGGTAGTTGGTGAGGGTTCCTCCCAACCAGCGCTGATTGACGTACGGCATGAGGACGCGGGTCGCTTCCTCGGCGATCGCCTCCTGCGCCTGGCGCTTGGTGCCGACGAAGAGGATCAGTCCACCGGCCGCTGCCCTCTTCACGAATTCGATAGCCTCGCGGAACTTGATGAGGGTCTTCTGGAGGTTGATGATGTAGATGCCGTTCCTCTGACCGAAGATGAACTCGCGCATCTTCGGGTTCCAACGCTTCGTCTGGTGCCCGAAGTGAACACCTGCCTCCAGGAGCTCCTTCATCGTGACCGCCGCCAAATGAACCCTCCTTGAATAGTATGCGATGCCGGGGCCCGCTTCGGGCGACCGGGACTCCCTACCGTTTCGAGTACTGGAATCGGGCCCGGGCACCGCGCTGCCCGTACTTCTTCCTCTCCTTCACGCGGGAATCGCGGGTCAGGAACCCGGCCTCCTTCAGGCGGGAACGCAGCCCCGGCTCGAACTGCACCAAGGCACGTGCGATACCGTGCCGGATCGCCCCAGCCTGGCCCGCCTCACCGCCTCCCGCGACATTGACCAGGATGTCGAATCGATCCTGCATCTCCGTGAGCGCCAGCGGCTCCCGCACGATTCGCTTCAGCGCGTCGGTGTGAAAATACTGGTCCACCGGCCGGCGGTTGACGAGCACTCCCCCCGCGCCCGGACGGAGGTAGACGCGCGCCGTCGCCGTCTTCCGCCGTCCTGTCGCGTAGAATTGCACAGCCGACATGCGTATCTCCCTCCCATCCCTACCTGGGGAGCGCCTCCGGTTGCGGTTGCTGCGCCTGGTGGGGGTGCGCCGGGCCGGAATAGACCTTCAGCTTGAGGCCGAGCCTGCGTCCAAGCCGCCCCTTGGGAAGCATGCCGCGGACCGACCATTCGATCACCCGAGTCGGCTTCTCCTTGAGCATCCTGCCCGCCGCGATCTCCTTGAGCCCGCCAGGGTACCCTGTGTGCCACCTGTAGAATTTCTTGTCGAGCTTGCGCCCGGTCAGCCGGACCTTTTCCGCGTTGACCACGACCACGAAATCTCCCGTGTCCGCGAACGGCGTGTAGGTGGGCCGGTGCTTTCCCATCAGGGCCCGGGCCACGAAGGTCGACAGACGGCCGAGGGTCTGACCTTCCGCGTCGACGACGATCCACTTCCTGTCCGCCTTCCCGGGTTTGCACACGTATGTTGCCATGACGGCAGACCCCTCACCGATCACACGAATCCGTTGCGAAACGCGCCATTGTGGCAGCAGGCTCTCCGGACTGTCAAGCCCCCAGTCCACCGGATATCCCGGAACTGGCGATGCCTCGGCCTAATCCGCCGCTGCCTCTCCGTCCTTATGGCGGCTGCGTCCGAGGAGAAGGACCAGGATCGCCTTCTGCACGTGCAGACGGTTGGCCGCCTGCTGGAAAACGATCGAGGCGGGTGAATCGATGACCTCGTCCGTGACCTCTTCCCCCCTGTGGGCGGGAAGGCAGTGCATGAACCTGGCTCCCGGCCGCGCACGGTCCATCAACGCACGGTTCACCTGGAACGGGCGGAACAGCGGCAGCCGCGCGGCGTGCTCCGCCTCCTGCCCCATGCTCGCCCACGTGTCGGTATAGACGATGTCGGCACCCGAGACTGCGGCTTCGACTTCTTGTCCCGCCTCGATCCTGGCGCCGCTCTTCTCCGCGTCCTTCTGTGCCGCGCGGACGACGGCCGGATCGGGTACGTAGCCCCGCGGCGTGGCGATTTTTACGTGCGTTCCGAGCTTGGCCGCCGCATACATGAGGGAGTGGGCAACGTTGTTCCCGTCACCCACGTACGCCAGCACCACCCCCTCCAACCGCCCCAGAACCTCACGGATCGTCAGGAAATCCGCCAATGCCTGGCAGGGGTGCAGGAGGTCGGAGAGCCCGTTGATGACCGGGATCGGTGCGTGGCGCGCCAGGTCGACGATCGCCTGGTGGGAGAAGGTCCGCGCCATGATGCCGTCCGCCATCCCCGAAAGCGTCCGCGCGATGTCGGCGACGCTCTCCCTCTTCCCCATGGAAATGTCGGCCGGACCGAGATAGATCGCGTGCCCGCCGAGTTGCGTCATCCCCGCCTCGAAGCTGACCCTGGTGCGCAAAGAGGGCTTCTCGAAGATCATCGCCAGCGTCCGGTGCGCCAACGCGGCCTGGTACTCCTGCGGACTTTTCTTCACCCGAGCCGCCAGGTCGAGAATCTCCAGGACCTCGTCACGCCCAAGGTCGTGAATCGAGACCAGATCGACGCTCTTCATCCGCTTCCTCCGCTGCCGGCGCGGGCCTGGCGTGCGGTGCGCTCGAAGCGCAGGCGCTTCGAAGGACCGCGCCCCGCCACGATGCGCGTCCCCGCCCTGCCGCGCAACGCCTCGGCCAGCCGCGCCGCCGAGGTGATCAGCACCTCCCGCCCCGTCGATTCGGCGAACGCCACGGCGGCGCGAATCTTCGGCCCCATGCTCCCCTCGGGGAACTGCCCCTCCTTCTCCCGGGCCCGCGCCTCCCGAAGGTCCATGCGCTCCACCTTTTTCTCATCGGGGCCGCCGTAGTCGATCGACACATGATCGACCCCCGTCAGAATGACGAACAGATCCGACCTCAGCCGGGCGGCGATCAGGCCCGCCGTATAGTCCTTGTCGATGACCGCCTCCACACCGCGCAGGTCGCCCTGCGGCGTGCGGTAGACCGGAACGCCGCCGCCGCCCCCCGCGATGACGATCTGTCCCGCCGCAACCGCCCGGCGGATCGCCTCCATCTGCACGACCTCGAGTGGACGAGGCGAGGGCACGACCTTCCGCCATCCCCGCCCGGCGTCCTCCACCATGGTCCAACCCTGCTTGTGAATGAGGTACTCGGCGCGAAAGCGCGTGTAGAAGGGGCCGATCGGCTTCGTGGGGCGCCGGAATCCCGGGTCGTCCTGATCCACCACGACCTCGGTCACCAGCGTCACCACACCCTTGCCGCGGGCTTTCTGGCGCCTGAGCTCGTTGAGGAGAGCGAGTTCCAGCATGTAGCCGATGCTCCCCTCCGACGCGGCGACGCAGACATCGAGAGACAGGGGAGGCACCTTGGTGACCCCTTCCTCGACCTGGATCAGGATGTTCCCCACCTGAGGTCCGTTGCCGTGTACCACGACCAGACGGTAGCCCGCCCTCAGCAGCGGCTGCAGGGCACGCGCCGTCCGCCCGGCGTTCTCGATCTGCTCCCACTGGGTCCCTTCCTGGTCCTCCAGGATGAGGGCGTTGCCGCCGAAAGCCACGACGGCCAGCCTGGGCCGGGAGGCCATTCAGGGAAGCCTGGCGAGGACGTCGTCCAGGTCCGGCTTGCCGATCTCCTGCAGCTCGTAGGAGACCCGCAGCGCAGGTTTCACGAACTGGATGGCGCGTCGCAGGTCGATCGGGGTGGCGATCAGCACCAGATCGCAGTCGACCTTCTCGATCGTCTGCCGCAGCTCCGCCATCTGCGCCTCGCCGTAACCGATGGCCGGCAGCAGGGAGCCGATCCCTGGGTACTTGCGGAAGGTGTCGGCGATCGACCCCACGGCGTAAGGACGCGGATCGACGAGCGAAGCCGCTCCGAAGCGTTGGGCGGCGATCACGCCGGCGCCGTAGCGCATCTCCCCATGCGTCAGGGTGGGGCCGTCCTCGACCACCAGCACCCTCTTGCCGCGGATGGCGGCCGGGTCCTCCACGCTCACCGGGGAGGCCGCCTCGATGACGAGGGCCCTGGGGTTCGATCGGGCGATGCTGGCCTTGACCCGCTCGACCCCGTCCTTGTCGGCCGTGTCGACCTTGTTGATGACGATGCAGGAGGCGCGGCGGAGGTTCGCCTCCCCCGGGTGGTAGGTCAGCTCGTGACCGGGCCGGTGCGGATCGACCACCACGATCTCCACGTCCGGCCGGAGGAACGGCAGGTCATTGTTGCCGCCGTCCCAGACGATCACCTCGGCCTCCTGCTCCGCCTCCCTGAGGATGGCGCCGTAGTCGACGCCGGCGTACACGACCGTGCCGCTGCGGATGTGAGGCTCGTACTCCTCGCGCTCCTCGATGGTGCATTCGTAGCGGTTCAGGTCCTCGAAGGTGGCGAAGCGCTGCACGCGCTGCTTGACCAGGTCTCCGTACGGCATCGGGTGGCGGATCGCCACCACCCTCTTTCCACGGTCCATCAGCTTCCTGCAGACCCGGCGGGTCGTCTGGCTCTTGCCGGCCCCCGTGCGCACGGCGCAAACCGACACGACCGGCACCTTCGCCTGGAGGGAGGTGGCGGCGAATCCCAGCAGCCGGAAGTCGGCCCCGGCGGCGATCACCTGTGAGGCCTTGTGCATGACGTGCTCGTGCGACACGTCCGAGTAAGCGAACACCACCTCGTCCACGGCGAGCCTCCCGATCAGGGCTTCGACCTGGTCCTCCTCGAAGATCGGGATCCCGTCGGGGTAGCGATCCCCGGCCAGCTGGGCCGGGTAGCGTCGGCCGGTGATATTCGGGATCTGGGTCGCCGTGAAACCGACCACCTCGAAGGCCGGGTTATCGCGGTAGCAGAGATTGAAGTTGTGAAAATCCCTGCCGGCCGCTCCCATGATCAGCACGCGTCGCGCGTTCATCGGGCCTCATTAATAGCAGAAGACCGGTTTTAGTCAAGGTTCGCGAGCGGCTCAGGGGGCTGCGGCGGGGCGCGGCGGGAGCTGGAGATGCTCCGGGAGAAGGCAGTCCCCCTCTCCTAGAATGAGCGCCCGCTCGATGGTGTTTTCCAGCTCGCGGACGTTCCCGGGCCAGGAGTGGCCGAGGAGCGCCTGCATCGTCTCGGGGGAGATGGAAATCGGGGCGCGCCGTTTCTGCTCGGCGGCGAACTTCCTGACGAAGTGCCGCGCGAGGATCGGGATGTCGTCCCGGCGGTCGCGTAGGGGAGGAACGGCGATCGGGAAAACCGACAGCCTGAAATACAGGTCCTGACGGAAGGCTCCCGATGCCACCAGCGTTCTGAGGTCTTTGTTCGTGGCTGCGACCAACCTGATGTCGACGCGCCTGGTCTCGGTCCCGCCGACCCGCTCGAACTGTTTGTGCTCGATGACCCGGAGGACCTTCCCCTGCAGCGGCAGGGAGAGGTCGCCGATTTCGTCCAGGAACAGAGTCCCCTTGTCGGCGATCTCGAACTTGCCTCTCTTGGTGGCGGCAGCGCCGGTGAACGCCCCCTTCTCGTAGCCGAACAGCTCGCTCTCGAGGAGGTTTTCCGGGATCGCCGCGCAGTTGATCGGGAAGAACGATTGCTTCCTGCGCCCGCTGGAGTGGTGCACGGCGCGCGCGAACAGCTCCTTGCCCGAACCGCTCTCCCCTTCCAAGAGGACGGTTGCGTCGGTCGGCGCGACGCGCCGGACCTGGTCCAGGGCGCGGGCCAGGGCGGGGCTCTCACCCAGGATCTCGGGACAGTCGAGCTCCTGCGAAAAGCGCTCCTTGAGCGTCAGGTTCTCCTGCAGGAGGCTCCGGTGATCCAGGGCGCGCCGCACCAGGGCGATGAGGTGATCGCTGTCCACCGGCTTTTCGAGGTAGTCGTAGGCCCCTGACTTCATCGCGCTGACGGCGTCGCGTATTGTTCCATAGGCCGTCATCAAAATGACCGGCATCTCCGGGTCGGCCTGGATCGCCGCCTTGAGGACCTCGTGGCCGTCGGCTCGCGGCAGCCTCAGATCGGTCAGCACCATCGAAAATCGATCCTGCTTGATCTTCTCCAGCGCGGCGCGGCCGTCGGGGGCCTCCTCCACGCCGAACCCCTCGGTCTCCAGCGTTTTCCTCAGGACGGAGCGCAGGCTCTCCTTGTCCTCGACGATCAGGATTCGGTCGGATGCCTTCACCTGGGCCCCGCCTCTTGAGCGAAGCGGGTCTGGATCGAGATCAGCTCGCCCTGGGCCTGCTCCAGCTCCGCTTCCAGCCCTTTGATCTCGTCCTGCACCAGCGCCACGAGGTCGCGCGTCTTCAGTCTCTTGTCGTTCTCCTTGTCCTGGTCGGTCTGCGGCGGGGGGAGGTTCGGGAAGAAGCCGCCGACCGGCACCCTGCCCGGACCCGGGATCGGAGTCAGCCCCTTGCCGGGGCCCTGGATCGGAGTAGGGGGCGGAGGCGGCTTGCCGGGGTCACCCTGGGCTCGCGTCTGGCCGGCCAGCAGCGGTGCCGGGTTCAGGATGGCGTCCCGCTTGGCGTGCAGGTAGTCGAGCCGGGACTGGATCTCGGCGATACGATCGCGCGCCCTCTGGATCTGTTCCGATCGGAACTTCTCCTTCGCCTCGCGATCCTTGAACGGCTTGAGCGGATCCTCGAGAGGAGGTGTCGCAGGCGGGTTCGGGGGCCGGGGGGCTGAGGCGCGCCGCGGCGGCGGCGCTCCGGTGCGCGTGACCACAGGCCGCGGGCCGGCCGTGTCCACTCCGGGAGCCTCGCCGGACGACGATTCGAGATCCTGAACCTCCTCGGCCGCCTCGTCCTCTTCCGCCGGGAGCGGCTTGTGGTACTTCTCCAGGTCGAAATCGGTGAACCGCAGCGGACCGGGCGCGGCCCCGGAACGCGCCGGCGGGCGTTTCGACGCCGGTCCGGCCGGCCCCGCCGGCGGCGGCTTCTTGTCCTGCTTGGGCTCCGCCTGGTCGCTCTGCGCCTTCTGTTCCTGCTCCGGCCGCTGATCCTGATCGTCGGCGACGACCGGGACGACGCCGATGGAGCACAGAAGGAGCAGCAGGAGGCCGGGCAGGCCAAGGTGGCCGGGCCTGCAGAGACGACGGTTGCGTCTGTCACCCGTGCCGGTCACGCACATCGCCAGCCTCCCGCGCTGCAGGTCGCACCTCCGGTGACGGAAATGTAGTGTCCGGGTGAGCGAGGATCAAGCGATCCGGAGCGCAAGAGCAGCTCTAGAGATCGGTCTCCCAGGCCGAGACGATGACGCGCGGCAGGTTCATCCCCTTGCGTGGCCAGTTCCCCTTGATGAGGCTCTCATCGAAGTAGAACTCGGGCGTACCGCCGGAGTCGATGACCCCTTGCTGGGCGACGACCGACCCGAAGAACTTGCCGTTCCCGGTCATCCTGATCGTCCCGCTCGTGAAAAGAACGCCGTCCAGGGCCACCTTGTCACGGAACGGCAGGCCGTAGTTGTCCTGCAGCGGTACCGCGCTGGCCGACGTGTCGCAGATCGTGTAGTCGGTGCACCACTTCTCCCCCGTGACCGGATCGGTGAAGGCCCTCGGGACGGCCGTCCCGTCCCTGATCCTGAGGTTCCCACCGAACGAGCCCGGATAGTCCAGGTTGACGAATCCCGTGGCGTCGCCCGGCTCACCGGGCGGGATGATCGTCCGGGTGATGCCGCTGGTGCCGGTCCCGTGCGTCTCGAACAATTTCGCGTTGAGAAAGATGAACCCCTGCGTCCCCCAGGAATTGTTGCTGATGTCGATGTCCGGAGTCAGATTCGACCCTGGGTCGGTATAGAGCAGCCCGTTCGGGATCTGGCTGTCGGTGGTGTCGAAGAACATGA
>JBIOWS010000193.1:0-4046 GCA_044868745.1 Candidatus Polarisedimenticolia bacterium | reverse complement strand
GGAGCTGGCCCTTGCGCGCCTGAGGGGGCGCGGCGCCTGGGGGAACATGAAGACGATGATCCCGGCCCTGTCGCCGCTCCTCTGGACGACCGTCGCCACCGGCAAGCCCCCCGAGGAGCACGGCATCATCGATTTCCTGGTCAAGGACGCTACGACCGGAAAGGTCGTCCCGGTCTCGAGCCGCTCGAGAAAGGTGAAGGCGCTGTGGAACGTCTTCACCGACGTCGGCCGGACCTCCGCCTTCGTTGCCTGGTGGGGCACCTGGCCCGCCGAAAAGGTGGAGGGGCGCATCGTCTCCGACCGGGTTGCCTACAGCCTGTTCGGGTTCGAGGGAGGGGAGGGCGATTGGGCGGGAGCGACCTACCCCGCCTCGTACTTGCAGGAGATCCGTCCGAAGATCGTGCAGGCTTCGGACGTCACCATCGAGGAGCTCGGACAGTTCGTCGAGGTCGGTCCGCAGGAACTCCGGGCGGCGCGGGACGCTCAGGAGCCGCTCCGTCTCCTCGCCAAGTTCCTGGCCAGCGCCCGGACCTATCAGGCGATCGCCCTCGACATCCTGGCTCGCGGGCAACCCGACCTGTTCTCCATCTACTATCAGGGGATCGACGAGGTCTGCCACCGCTTCGCGCACTACATGCCGCCCAGGATGAAGCTGGCGACCGAGGACGAGTACAGGAGATATCACGACGTCGTGTTCGCCTATTACCGCTATCAGGATCGACTCCTGGGGCAGGTGCTCGAGCGCCTGGCGCCCGACACCACCGTCATGGTGCTCTCCGACCATGGGTTCCAGAGCGGCAGCGGCCGCCCACCCGACGATCCCCCCTACATCGAGGGGAAGCCCGGACTCTGGCACCGCCGCTACGGCATCCTCATCCTCGCCGGACCGACGGTGCGTCCCGGGCGACTCGACACGACAGGGCTCCTGGACATCGCGCCGACCGTCCTTTACCTGGCCGGCCTGCCGGTCGCCGAGGACATGGAGGGCAGGGTCGTCGTGGAGGCGATCGACGACCGGTTCAAGACACGATTCCCGATCCGGACCATTCCGTCGTACGAGGGGATCGGTCGGCCTCTCGAGAGCAGCCGCACCGCCCCGGCCGCGGAGGTCTCCTCGGAAACCGGCGAAGCGGACGCCGAAATGGTCGCGAGGTTGCGGAGCCTCGGCTACCTCGGGGGGGAGGACCAGGCTCTGCTCACGGGGCACCTGAACGAAGCCGGACTGCGCCTCAAAAACAAGGACTACCGCCGCGCCGAGGCGGCGGTGGCGCAGGTCTTGAAACTCGACCCGGAGTTCCCGGGCGCGCTCCTGCTGGCGGTGAAGATCCAATCGGAGCAGAAGCACTACGGCGCCGCCCTCGAGATCGCCCGCAAGGTGATCGGGCTGAACCCCCTGGAGGAGAGGGGGCTCTATGTGGAGATCGGCCGCCTCTACGCCGAGAGCGGACGGTTCGACGAAGGACTGGAGTATCTCGGCCAATTGGCGCACGCACATCCCGAGGTTCCGGAGATCCACGCGGCGCGCGGCTCGATCCTGCTCAAGCAGGGGAAGGCGGAGGCGGCGGAGAAGGAGCTGCTCGAGGCCGTGCGGCTGGACCCGACCCAGGGCGACCCCCTGACCGAGCTGCACAAGATCTACCAGGGCACGGCAAAGATTCTGACGCTCGAGCCGATCGTCCGGAAGGGGCTCGCGATCAATGAAAAGTCGGTCGTCCATCACAACTGGATGGGGCTGATCCACGAATGGAAGCGGGAGCTGCCGCAGGCGGAGAGGGAGTTCAAACGGGCGATGGAATTGGACCCGGACTACGCAGCCACCATGGCCAACCTCGGAGCGTTGTACGGCAGGAGCGGCCGGCTCCATGAGGCGGTGGACGTCCTCAGCCGCGCGGTCAAGAAAGATCCGGAAAACGTGGAGTCGTGGGTCAACCTGGGGGCGGCGCAGGGCAGGCTGGGCCGCTCGCGGGAAGCGATCGAGGCCCTCGAGACGGCGCGCCGGAAGGGTGTACGGACCACCACCCTGTTCAACGCCCTGGGCCTCGCCTACCTTCAGGACCGACGGCGCGAGAAGGCGATCGAATACTTCAAGGAGTCGCTGTCGATCGACCCCACGCAGACGGACGTGTCCGAGCTGTTGAGCTCCGTGAGCCGGTCGTCCTGAGAAGCTGAGGCGGCAGGCGCAGGAGATCGGGAAGCGCGCTCCAGGCCTCTCCGCCGCCGGCCGTCATCTCCCGCAGCGCCGTGTAGTGCCCACCGTAGCGGTCGAGCGCCTCGCGAAACTCGTCGGGACGCAAACCCGGATAGCGCCCGGCACGCGCTTCGCCAACGTTGAACCCCCAAGCGGCCGCTTCGTTGAAGCGTCTTTCGACCTCGGGTGCGATGGGTCCCGGCATCGGCAAAGAGGTGGCGCCGGCGAGGTGCCTGGCGTGAAAGTACTCGTGATCGAGGAGGAGCAGCCGCCAGGCGAGGGTGTGTCCCATCGCGATCTTCGACCGGTCGTACACGATGTCGTTCCTGGCCGCCGGACCAGCGTACGGGGTGCTGTCGCGCCCGGCCGGATCGGTCGCACCCGGCCGGACGAGCGCCATATAAAGGTTGCGCCTCGCGCCCGGGGGAAGGGGCCGGATGGCTCGAATGAACAGCGGGTAGTCGGGGTGGAGCGCGGCGAGAATTGCGGCGAGCGCCGGCGGGCTGGTGTCGCCCGGCTCTTCCACGCCGGTCGCGAGCACGACAGGGCCTCTCACCCAAACAAGCGATCCCAGGGTGAACAGGACCGCGCGAAGCCTTGTCCCACGCGGCTTTCCTGGCGATTGCATGAGGGCTTTGATGTACGCCAGGAGCGCGGGTCGGGCAACTGGAAAAGGGAGATTAAATACAAAGTCGTCATATGCTATATTGATTTATCTATGAGACGACTAGCCAGGGAAGGCCAGGCATATAGCACCAACGAGCAGATTGCCCGTCGGGTCTACCGTTCCCTGAAGACGCCCAGCGACAGTAACCGCACTACGGATCCGATCCTTGCCTTCCACTTCAAGGGGAAGGACGATTACATTCTGATGCGCTGTAACAAACAGCCGGAGATCAGCATCAAAGGAAAGGGACAGACGGCGGGCGAGGTAAAGTTTTTCGCCTACAGCGATTTCAAGGACTTCCAGGAGCAAGACGTCATTTTCAAGCTGAAGAGCGACGTCAGCCTCATCGAGCTGTACAGCAAGGGGGCGATCCAGAAGCTGACCTGGGACTCGTGGGACAAGTTTTGCCGCTGGCTCGACACCCTGGACGAAGACGGTGTTCAGATCTCGCTGAAGCTCCCTTGCCTGGTCTACGCGACTGTCAAAAGCCAGAAACCCTCGATGCAGAACTTCATCGTCGAGGCGGTCAAGGCCGCTCTCAAGGGCAAGAACAGCAAGGAAGACGAATGAAGGTCCCTGGGGCCGCAGTCGCCGGCCGGAGGGCCGGGGGGGGCGGGATGCGCCGTGGCCCCCTCCTGGGCGCACTCCTTTTCCTTGTTGGCCTGCTTCCTGGAGCCGGCCTCCCGCTCCTCGGGGACCAGGCCGTCGAGGTTCCTGCCGCTCCAGGCATGCAATTCATGCCGATCGAGGCGATCCGGCCCGGGATGGAAGGGACCGCCCGAACCGTGTTCCAGGGGGAGGAGGCCGAGGAGTTCAAAGTCGAGATCCTGGGCGTCCTCAAAAACGCCATCGGGCCGGAGCAGGACATGATCCTCGCTCGCCTGCATGGCGAGAAGGTCGAGTACACAGGGATTGTCTCCGGGATGAGCGGCAGCCCGGTCTACGTGGACGGCAAACTCGTCGGCGCGCTGTCCTACCGCCTGGGGCCTTTCGGAAAGGAGGCGATCGCGGGCATCACGCCCATCGGCGACATGCTCAAGCTGGCCGGTGGAAAGGCGCTCGCGGCAACCGAGGGCACGGCGGTCGCTCCCGACCTGCTCGGCCGGAGCGGAGGCGGAGGTCGGCGTCCCGGGGCTGTCCCCGCGTGGTCCGTGCCGCTCCCGATCGCCGAGGCCCGCCGCGCCCGCCAGG
>JBIOWS010000192.1:0-13849 GCA_044868745.1 Candidatus Polarisedimenticolia bacterium | reverse complement strand
GGCCATGCCCAGAACCGCCGCCGAACGCCGCACCAGAGATCGACTCCTCACATCAGGTACTTGTCGGATCCGTCGCCGGCGCCGGGGCCGCCGCTGCCTTCGCCCCCCTCCGGCTGCTTGCCGTACTCGTCGAGCGCACGGCGGATCTCCGCTTCCTCCGGGACGCGGATGTTGTGGACCGAGGCGAGCAGAAGAAGCGCCTGGCCCACCAGCGCCACGTCCCGTGGCAGGTGACGGCGCAACGGCTCGATCAGCTCGCGGGCCCCAAACAGGGACATCCAGCGGGCGGCGTCGCCGGCCCCGGCGGCCTCGACGAAGTAGTCGATGTGGGCCACGGCGAGCTTCAGGGCCTCGGCGGTCCCGAGCTCGCACAGGAGGATCAGCAGGCTGTGACCGGCGTCCTCCTCCAGGTGACCCGCTTCGAGTCGCGCCCGCGCCGGCTCGATAATCGCTTCCTCCACCTTCGACAGGGCGTGCTCGGCCGCCTCGTAGAGATAAGCGTTCTCCTCCGCGAGGAAGTCGATGATCTCGTTCAGCGCACCGACGCTCCTCAGCTCTCCGAGGCTTTCCAGGGCCATCATCTGCGGGAAGAACGGCCCGCGCGCCGCCAGGATGGCGAGGCAGCGCTCCTCGACCGATCGCTGCGCGGCCGATCGTTCCGGGCTTCCGGGCGGCCCGAACGCTTCGACGGCCCGCCGCAGCGCGGCCGGGAGGCTGTCGAGCATCAGCGAGGTCTCCTCCTCCAGCAGGCCCAGCAGGTGGTCCAGGTGTGCGGTCGAGCGGCGGATTTCCAGCTCGTAGTTCCTGTAGCGCGCCACCTTGACGACGGCGGCCAGAAGGAATCCGATGACCCATTCCCGGAGGTGCGGGCCGAGCCCTTCGACGGCGCGGGCGACGTCGGGATCGGCCCAGAACGACACGACCTCCACGATCCTGTCGATCAGGTCGTCCGCCACACCCCCGCGCAGGCTTTCGGCGCGCTTCCTGACGGTGTCGGCGAGCGTGGCGGCGCTCGCTTCGAAGGCGCCCGCCAGGAGGGCGGAGGAGACCCTTGCGCAGGTCGCCTCCCCCAGGGCGGCCTTCAGCTCGCAGTCGTAGCTCGACTCGATCGCTTTCAGAGTCCTGCCGAAATCGATCCGGCCGCTCAACGTTGTCCGGAAGCACCAGCCGCAGTCGTCGATCTCCAGATGGTCCATGAGCACGCGGAACGACTCTCCCGCGTCTCCCCCTCCGGTGCCGCGCCACTGCAGGGAGCGGATCCAGGCGTGCAGCAGCGGCCGGTACTCGCCGGGCTGCGTGATCCTCAGGGCCGACCCCAAGATCGGCGGCGAGCCGACCCAGTCGGCCCTCTTGCGCAGGAAATCCTGCAGCTCCTGGCGGGCCGCCGGATCGCCGCGCCCGGCGAGCGCTTCCAGGATCGCGGACCAGCACTCCTCGTCGAAATCCCGGCGATCGTGCGCGGCGCGCACCAGGTCGATCGCCTCCGGAGCGCGCAGTCTCACGAGCGCCTCGAGCGCACGCGCGGCCTGCATCTGCCTCAGCACCCTCACCGCCCGCGACAGCAGAGGGATGTGCTCGGCCCCGCCGTGCCGGCCGAGGTGGGTCGCGACCAGCTCGGGCGTCAGGTCGTGCTCGTCGAACAGGTAGGGAGCGAGGAGCTCGGTGGCCGCTTCCGGGTAGTGTCGGACGAGGCGATCCGCGGCCCAGTAACGGACCTCCGGATCCTCGTAGCGGAGGAAGCGTGCCAGTTCCCCGACAGGCCAGAGCCGTTCGGTCATGGTGATTTGCCGCACGAGCGGCGGAAGCATTATAAATGACACGAGGTGCCCGGTCATCCCCAGGCTGCGTTTACAATAGAAGGGTGACCGCGACGGACAGGGGGGGCGCTCGATGGACGCCGAGAGGACGAAGACGGAGGATCAGCGGGACGCGGGCGGCAGGCGACCCGACGATCCCGAGCAGGTGGTCGAGAAGGTCAGAAGCCGGTACGGCCGGATCGCCGAGGGAAGCGAGTCGGGCTGCTGCCAACCGGCCGCGACGGAACCTGGAGCGCCGCCCGCGGCCTCGGCCGCCCGGCGCATCGGCTATCAGGACACGGATCTGGCCGCCGTGCCCGAAGGGTCCAATCTGGGGCTCGGCTGCGGCGCCCCGATCGATCTGCTGAACCTCGTCCCCGGCGAAACGGTTCTCGATCTCGGGTCGGGCGCGGGTGTCGATGCCTTCCTGGCGGCGCTCAAGGTCGGCTCCGGGGGGCACGTCATCGGGATCGACATGACGCAGGCGATGATCGAGAAAGCGCGCGCGAACGCCACCGAGGCGGGCTTCCGGCAGGTCGATTTCCGCGCCGGTCGGCTCGAGGCGCTTCCGGTGGACGACGCCTCGATCGACGCCGTGACCAGCAACTGCGTCATCAACCTGGTGCCCGACAAGGCGGCCGTGTTCCGAGAAATCGCCCGCGTCCTCCGGCCCGGCGGCCGGCTGGCGATCGCCGACATCATCCTCGACGGCCGCCTCCCGGAAGTGCTCGAAGGGGACCTGCTCGCTTACGTCGGCTGCGTCGCCGGGGCAATGGAGCGCCGGGCCTACTTCGCCCTCGTCGAACGGGCGGGGCTGCGCTCCGTCCGGATCCACAAGGACGTGGACTACCTCGCAGCCGCCGGCTACTGCCTGCCGGAGGAAATCCGCACCCGGATGGACGCGGCCGGCCTGCGTGTCGAGGATCTCGCCGGCAAGGTCCGCTCCGTCACCTTCAGCGCGCTCAGGTAGGCAAGGCGACGCTACACCAGGTCCCTCAAGGTCAGGGCGACCTGCCTCGTCTCGTCGCCGGTCCGCACGGTCAGACGGAGCGTCGTGCCGGGTGGGAGGGCCCCGAACTTCCGGCGCGCCTCCGGCAGGGGGAGATCGCCGGGTCCGCGACCGTCGATGGCCAGGACCCGATCTCCGACCTTGATCCCCGCCTCGGCAGCCGGACCTCCGGGGATCACGTCCACCACCTCGAACGCCGAGCCGGCCTGGTTCAACCACAGGCCGGAACGGTCGAAGGCGTGCGGGGCGTCGTACTGTGAGTTGCGCTCGAAGATCACCTGCTGCCGAGCGTAGTCGAAGGTCACGTTGAATCGCTTCAGGATTTCCCCGCCTACGTTGCCGGCGACGTAGGGATCGGTGAACGCCCCCTTCGCCTGGGTCGAGAGCGTCGTCACGGGATGCTCGATCCTTATCCCGCCGAGGCGCAGGACGCCGGCGCGCGCCAGGAGGGCGCGCGCGGCGCCGCCCACGCCCCATCCGGTCACCGCCTCCCGCTCGGCGCCGAAGCGGGCCTTGAGGTCGTGTTTCTCCCAGAAGGGGCGCAGGATGCTGAGCGAGCTGCGGCTGCCGGTGTCGATGTCGAACTTGCCCGGGATCCCGTCGATCTCCCCCTCGACCTGGGGGATGTGCTCGTTGAACTTGAACGGCACGACGGTGCCACTACCCTTGTAGCTGAAGGCCGACGGCAGCGTCAGGGTGAGCAGGCTCCGCTGGTAGTCGATCCTGGTGACGAATCTCTTGAACACCTCGTAGCCGATCAACCCAGATTGCGGGACCCCTTCGGCGCTCGCGAGAGCTCCCAGGTCGAACACGCCGAACACCTGCTCCGAGATCACGGCGTCGCCGACCTGGACCGTGTGGATTTTCGTGAGCGCGAAGTCCTCCGACTTCTCGCCGACGCCTCGACCCTGGAGCGCGCCCTCGGTCTTCAGCCCCAGCTCCCTGGCGATTTCCGGCGTGATGATGTTCGCTCCGCCGGTATCGCACAGGAGGCGGACGGGACGCCGGTCGTTGAGCTTCACCTGGACGTAGATGTGATTGTTGAGGAGCTCGAACGGCACGGTGGTCGACGTCTTGCCGGCCGCGATGCGGAAATCCGGGGGAGGCGGCTGCGGTTTCCGGAAGCGCGCCTCCTCGATCGGCTGGTTGAGCTCGAACGTCTCGACCGTCATGAGCTGGTCGTACTTGGTGTCCCCGTTCGTGGACCGGATCGCGAAGGGGACCTTCACGCCCGCGACGACGCGGTAATCGGAGAAGTACGCGCTGCGGATCTCGATGGCCCCTTTCTCCACGGTGCGATCGAACAGCCCGGTCGCGGAGTCGATCCAGACGTCGAAGGGCCTGCCGCCTTTCGGGGTGATCCGCACGACCTGGAAGCGCCGGCCCCCCTCTTCCTGATCGGCGGAGCGTTCGACGCTCGCGGGCCAGCGCCCGGCGAACCAGTAGGCCAGGCTGCGACGGTAGGCCTCGTTGGCGGCGGCCTCGCGCTCCTCGCCCCCCTCCTCCGTACGGACCTGCTTCGAGGAGTCCTGGGACCAGACGATCTCGCCGTCGAAGCCCTGGGCCTCGGAGATCGGGCCAAGCTCGTACCGGTCCAGGTAGCGCCCCGTGCGGACGTCGTCCCATGACTCGGCGGTGCCGGTCAAGCCGCCGGTGGCGAGCTTGACCCTCGTGTGGCTGGAGCGGATCTCGTTCCAGGCATCTCCTCCCGAGGCGTTCTTGGCGCGTGCCAGAATGTCCCCGACGCTTTCGGGCGCGGCCAGAAGAGCAGCACCCGAAAGGAAGGATCCGAGGACACCCGCCACCATCTTGTTGGACATCGACTCCTTGGGCATTGTCCCCCCTAGTTGGACAGGATATCCGATCATCCACCACAGCACGAGGGGGCGAAGCGAGTCCGTCGATCGCACGGGGGACTGGGACGCGCGCCCGACCGTCCGGGGGGTTTGAAGGCAGATGAGGATCTAGGCAAGAATCTGCTTGTCATCTCCAGGTTATCGTCGTATAGGAAAGGCGCGTCAAACCAGAAGAATCCAGATGCTCAATTTACGCCTGCTGCTGTGCGCCTCACTCCTTATATCGGCGACTGCCGCGGGAGCGGGGGGAAGCACCCAGAGGCCTGTGCCGCTTCCTGCTTGCGAGCCCGCGCCTGCCGACGAGTTCAAAGCTTCGACGGAGTCGATCATCGATCGGGGACCTACGGTGAACGTCACCGTGATCCTCAGCCTCGTCCCGTCCGCGGACGTTCCCCTGGCCCGCGTCCGCGGCACTCAGGTTGTTGCGACCGACCCCGAGAGGGTTCTTGGCATTCCAGACAGGCTCGTCTCACTCCGCCGAAACGAGACCCGGAAGTTTCGATACGGGCTCGCCCTGGAGAAGGGCAAGCTGCACCACCTCTTCTTCGTCGTGCGCTCGGAGGACGGTTCCGGCTCTCCTTATGAAGTGCACACCTACCTGCGGGTGAACCTGAATCCGGATCTGGAGCCCGAGGATCTGGATAACCTCCTGCAGTTCCAGGCGCGGCCGGTAGTGGAGGGGAGACCATGAGGTCCTCCCGGTGGCCCTGGCAGGCGCCGCTCCTGCCTTTCCTGACCCTCCTCGTGGCGGGAGACGCCCGCGCCGATTGGACGGCCTCCGGAACGATCCAGTACGTGGATAGGGAGTACGACGCGACGGGCTTCACCGGAGTGGAGCCTTCTCGGCCCGTTCGCGAGGCGGACGTGGAGGTTGTCGACGCCAACCTCACGAGCAGCAAGAGCGTGATCGCCAAGGGAGCCACGGATCGCCTGGGCCGCTTTTCGATCGCCGTGCGCGACTCCAAGGTCCGGGACGTGTACGTGAGGGCCATCACCCGTTCCAGCTACACCGCGGGTCTCTATATCGACGTCCGGAAGAGCAGTTCCGGCAAGGCGAAGTACTACGCCGCGGCCACGGCTAAAATCGTGGGACACGGTCCCTCGGTGAACGTCGCCTTCGGGACGTTCAATATCGGGAGCGGGAGCGGAGGTGAAGCCTTCAACATCTATGACCAGATGCTGCTCGGGACGGACTACCTCGCATTCCTCAACGGCTCCCGCCCGGGCGCGACCAGCTCTCTGGCCACGGCATGGGCGATCAACAGCGGTGTGGGGGGCTCCTCCTACTCCGTCGCCTCGAGGACCATCGTCCTCAGGGACACGGGGGGGTACGACGACACGGTGATCCTCCACGAGATGGGCCACTTCGCCGTCTTTCAATACTCGGCCTCGCACTCCCCGGGAGGGACCCACCGTTTCGCCGACTGTCTTCAGGAGCTCCGTCTGGCCTTCGACGAGGGCTTCGCCACCTACTGGGGCAACTCCTCCATCCGGCACGCAGGGCTTCCCAGGAGCCACGTCTACATGAGGAGCAACGGCTCACCGGGCCCAGGTGGCCTGGTCCTCAGGGGGGACCTGGAGACCGATGACCAGTTCTTTTGTCAGGGGAGCACCAGCGAGTTCAACGTCGTCTCCGATCTCTGGGACATCACCGACGGGCCGTCGACTCTTGACGACTCGGTCGGAGCGGACGACCCTCACGATCTCATGGACGTGGAAGACGCGGAGGTCTGGGAGGTGATGACCGACTACATTCCTGGGGCCGCGAACATCAGCTTCGAGGATCTCTGGGACGGGTGGTTCCTCCCTCCCCTCCGCAACGGCTTCAGGCCGGAGATGATCGCCATCGCCGATCACCTGGTGATCGAGTACAAAGAGGACGCCCACGAGGTGAACGACTCGGCCGGCCAGGCGACGCTGGTGTCGACGGACGGCTCTCCCTTCCACTCAACTTTCTTCCGTGACCCGGAGCTGGACGGAGCCGGCGCGACCGACACGGACTACTTCTCCTTCTCTGCGGACGCCCTGAGGGGCTACACGGTCGAAACTCGGAACCTGCGAAGCGACGGGAACACCTTCCTCGAGGTCCTGGACAGCGACGGCCAGACCGTCCTCGCCTCGAATGACAACCGGACGGTGGGCGACGAATCGTCCAGTTTGGATTGGACGGCTCCCCGCACCGATCGCTTCTACGTCCGCATCACCCACGCCGCGGACCTGGGTCTCTACGGCTCGTACGATCTGGTCCTCACAGCCAACTAGTCCCAAACCGCCTCTCGCCGACCGACAGATGCGCTCATCAAACCCTAGGTGACCGCAGGAAGGATGGCGGAGAGGGGGGGATTCGAACCCCCGACACCGGTTTTAGCCAGTGTAACTGCTTAGCAGGCAGCCCTGTTCGGCCACTCCAGCACCTCTCCGCGGGGGATGGCCGGGCGGGGGATGTTACCACGTCTCCCGTCGCGCATCGGGATGACCGGCGAAGGTGGTCGAGTGGCTTGGGCGCAGAGCGCCCGGATCGCGCGAGCCGGAATCATCCACGCGAGCGGGTCGTTCCGCCCGCACAACTTCAATATTGACAGCCGGCGCCTGTCGACGTAATTTCCCGGCAAGCGACAGTCAACCTAATTCAGGGGTACTGCGGCGCGCGATCTCTGGAGGGCGAGATGCGGAGACACCAGCCGTTCGGGAACCGGGTCCTTCTGGGATCGGTTTTGGCCTTCGCCACGGCGTGGATCTTCCTCTCGGTGGCCGCACCGTGGCCATCCGAATTCACCCTCCTCCCAACCTCGGGGACAGGGGAGCGAATCATCGGCACGCCGATCAGTTGGACCCCGATCCCCCTGGAGGCAACAGTCCTGAGCGGCGGGCAGAGCGAGTACCGAATCGTCCTGAGGACGTCGGTGGCTCTGTCCGGGGTTCGCCTGATGGTCGTGCCCGATCTCGCTCCCTACCTGCGACTCGAGCCGGATGCGTTTGATCTCCTTACAGCCGGTCGCTCGGCGCAGGTGCGGGCCGTCTTCTCCGCGCCTGCGGATGCGCCGCCGGCGTCGATTGAAGGGGCCGTGCAGGTTCGTCAGGGCCTTCGATCTCTCGCCAAGCCGCTGCCGGTCCGCCTGGAGATCGTCGAGCCCGAGTGCGACGGGAGGGCGCTCCTGTTCGGCGGCGATGTTGCTGCCGCTGACGACTGTTTCGCGCTGATTCTGGTGCAAAGCCCCGCCGACCAGGAAGCCAACCTCTTCCGGGCCGTCACGCGGATCCTTCGGATCGTCGAGGTCCGCGGGCCTGGCCCCGATCCGGCCACCTTCACCGACAGCCTGCAGGAGATGCTGGATCGCTTCGGGGCGATCACCCAGGACCGCGATCCCTTCGGCTTCTTCGCCGCCTTTCCGGAAATCCTGCCGACCGACTCGCCCACCGGCGGAGAGTTCCAGGAGTTCCTCCGCCGAGCGCTGATCCCTGAGCTCGACGGGGCGATCGACGAGAACCTGCACCGTGTGGGGGTCGACTTCTCGACCACGGTCACCCCCACCGAGTTGGCAGGGGTGGGGATTTTCCAGAGTGCGCCAGCAGAGGTGGACTTCGGAGATGTGCGGGCGTTCGAAGCGGCGCTGAGCGCCCTGCGGGGCAGCCTCCTGCATCTCCTCCTGCCGTTCGATCTGAACGTCGATATCGACACCTGGAGGTCGAATCCTCCCGAGAGGATCGGGCGCGACGTCCTCGATGTCTACCCCGCGCTGGGGAGGCTGACGTCGGACGGGGCCGCCATCCTGGGGCGCGCCAAGACATCCTACCTGGACAGCATCGACTCCTACTTCGCTGCCTCCAACTTCATCAGAAACCTTGACGATCCCAACACGGACGACGACGTGATCACCATCGCCCCCGAAGACCTGCCTGAGGAAGAGCGCCTGAGAGTCCGGCTCGGTGAGGCGCGGTGCGCGCTGTTCGGGATGTCGATCGTCCGGGTGACGGACGCCGGTGTCGAGTGCTCCCCGGAGGTCCCCCTGTTCGGCGACCTACGGGTGAACTCGGCCCGCTTCTTCGACAGCCCCATCGGACTGCGCGACCTGCTCCCGCCGCTGTCCTACGACGCCGAATGCGGCCGCGACTTCATCGATGTCTCGGCGACGAGCCCGACATCCCCCTTCCCGGACCCGATGGCCAACGGCGTCCTCCCCGACCTGACGCAGGAAGAGCTCCTCGACAGGCTTGCGCTCGTTCCGGAGCTGGACTTCTTCGTGTTCCAGCCTCTTCTCGCCCCTCCGGGCAGCGGAGTCGAGAATTTCGCCGTCATCGCCTCTGCAGGCGGAACCTTTTCGCCGAGTCTCCGGCTGAGCAGCGTGCGGCTCGCCACGGGCGAGGTGTTCTCCCTCTCCGGTCTACCCACGATCTCTCCGGAGAGTCCCTTCCCCTTGTGCCCGCAGTTTTCTTTCGGCCATCTCGTCATTCACGCCCTTTACTTCTCGATCCTCTTCCAGCCCCCCGGCGAGGGGCTGTACACGGATACGCTCATCGTCGAGAGCGACCACCCGTCCACGCCGAGGCTCGAGTTCGCCATCACGGGATGCTCGACGGCCAATCAGGACTGTGACCGCGATGGGGTCACCGACAACTTCGATAACTGCCCGCTGACCTACAACCCCGACCAGGCCGACTCGGATCTGGACTACATCGGGGATGCCTGTGACGAACCGTAGAGACGGAGGGACGCCTAGTCTCTCGTGAGGCTCCCGTCGGGGTTGACGGTGAAGATCGCCGTCTTCCCCTCGAGGGCTCCTGCCCCGCCCCGCAGCACGTACGACCCGGGGATGGAGAGACGCATGGTGTCGCCTCTCCATTCCGCCCGACGGGTGGCTATTTCTTCCCCTGCGCCCGTGCTCAGCGTGACGCCGTCGGCGAGCCGGACGACCGGCGACTCGAGCGCGGCGGTGGCGGTGCCGGCTTGGATCCTGAAGAGTCGCCCGGCATCCCGGAGAACCGACAGGTCGAGCCCCTTGATGATCACCCGGGAGACGAAGCCGAGACCCTTCGCGGCGAGGCTCTCCTCGAGGATCTCCCGGATGGGAAGAAGGGGCTCATCGAGTGGGCTTTGTGCCGCGCTCGCGTTCCGGGCCTCTCTATAGACCGTGATGAGGACCCCGGTCATCTCGATTTCCTTGACGGGGTTCAATGTCAGCGGTCCCACCTTCCTCTTCCGATGGATGATCTCGTCCGCCGTCAGGGTGAAGAGCCGCTTTCCGGCGCTGGACGACGTGTAGGTGACGCCCCGGAGATACAACCTGTCAGACCTCGTGCCGGGGCGGGCCGATTCGCCTTTCTCATGGCGCCTTCCCGCACGCTGAGCGACAACCCCTACGATCGAGAGGACGAGCAGGATGAGGACCGTGGGGAAGATCCACCGTCCATGTGGCATGGTCACTCGAGGTGCGGATCCGGGCCAGGACCGACCGGGATGGGCGGCGTGGAAGACTCGAGGAGCGCGCGCATCACGGCGAACACGGTTTCCAGATCGGCGGGCGTGGCCGGCTCGAGCACAATCGTCGCCATGGGACTCTCCGGGAACGTCCGGCCGGGAGAGGCTCCTGGCCGTTTCTGCGGCGGTTCGGCCGGCATTGTACCCGAGGTGTGCTAGATTCGCGGCCGGGTGCGCCCGTGGCACGATGAAACGATTGCCTCGCTCGATCGTCTGCGCCGGGTTACTGGCGGGACAACTGTGCCGGCCGGCTCGGCCCTCGCACGCCGGGACGGACGGCCCTCGCCTGCGGTGGGACCCGCCGCGGGTGGTCGCCGATCTTCCGCTGATGCTCGCGAATGATGGCACGACGATCCCCGACATCGGCACTCTGGGCATCGTGGCCGGAGGCGGTGGAATCGTGCACCTGCTCTGGGCCGGGCGCAGGACCCTCTCGTCGAGCCCCGCGGCGTTCCGTATCGATCACCGGGTTCTCGAGGGAGGGGAATGGAGAACCGCCCCGCCCGTGAAATCCCTCGACAAGGAGATCCTGGCGCTGACTGCAGCCGCGGACCCGCGTGGAGACCTCGTCCTGCTGTGGGCCGAGGGAAGCTGGCCGGGGACGGTCGTCCGGGTGGCGCGCTGGTCGGACGGCGCCTGGGGCGGCGCGGAGACCGTCTCCGATCCCGAGGCGGAGCCGTTCGTCCTCGGACGATCCGCGATCGATCTCTCCGGGGGCGAGGACGGGACGCTCGATCTCTTCTGGGAGGATCACAGGGAAGGGAACTTCATCCAGGGCCTTCTGAGCATGGGGCATGCGGGGACGGTCAGCAAGACCTTCCACCGCAGGCACGCCGAGGGGCAGTGGACCGGCTCCGTCAAGATCCAGAAGCACGGCCCGTTCGACGTGGAGAACATCTCGGCAGTCCGTGACATGCACGGCAACCTGCACCTCTTCTGGACCCAGGAGGGCCGCTGGCCCTGGTGGCGCAGCGGGTTGCTGCACGCCAAGTATGGCGCCTCTGGATGGAACCGCCCGGAGAAGGTTGGGGACCTTCCGCCGGCGAAGTACACGCGTCATGAGTTCATCGGACGGCTCGAGGCGCTACCGGCCGAGGACGGCAGCGTCGAGGTCCTCTGGGTGCGCCCGACCTACGCGAAGACGTTGGCCGGTGAGAGCCTGCTGGAGGTCTGGAGCCCAGCCGACGGCGGCTGGAAGAGCACGGTGGTCAGGGGCCGCCGGTCTCTTTACTTCAGGGTTCCGAAGGGAGCAGCCGCGGCCTCCGGGGTGTACGTGCAGGAGTGCACTCATGCTCCGTCGAATTCCTACAAGCGGCACGACGAGCCGTGGGAGCACCCGATCGCTTTCCTGCCTCGCGTCGGAGACCGCTTCGGACAGGAGCAGGCCGTCGTCGCGAGCGCCGGCGACGACCTGTTCGACGCCGCCGTCGGTCCCGACGGCGTCCACCACCTCGTCTATGCCGCCCGGCGTCCGGACTCGGGCTGGAGCCTGGTGTACCTCCGAGGGTCTCCTGCCGATCGATGAGGTGCCGGAGGGGCATCCGCCCCGCCTGGTCTCCGCCGCGATGCACTGGCATCCCCCCCGCCGGGGACCTATCTTCTTGACCAAGCCGGCATGGGAGGGCGGGTGATGAGCGACCACATCTGCGAGCGCGGGGGCCGCGCGCTGGTTCCCGATCCACACCCGAGCGGTCGAACGGAACAAGGATACCGGCTGCGGATCGTGTACACCGAGCCGGAGTTCCAGAGCCGCAATCCGGACACGCCGCCGTCGTTCTCGATCGAATACGACTGCCCGGAAGCCTCATCCCCTCAGGACGCGATCCGCATGGGCCTGCGCGAGTGGGACAGGTGCGCGAAGTACAGCCGTGTCGGCTGGCGCAGGGTCATCCAATCGGTGACGGTCGTTCCCTGGCCTGACGGTTCGGCCTGACCGGCCCTCTCCAACTCGACCGCACCCCCCGATCGCCCCGGTGGAGTAGAATCCCCCCTGCTTCCCACAGGGGGATATCCGCATGGACAGAATGGACCCGCGCGCCGCGATGGCGAGCTTCGCGCGCTTCCCGTGGGGCGGCGCGATCGGCGGCGCCCTCCTGGTCCTGGCGGCGGTCATCGCCCTGTGGACCACCTGGTTCACCGTCGACCCGGAGGAAGTCGGCATCGTCCTGAGGTTCGGCCGGTACGTGCGGCAGTCGGGGCCCGGGCTGAACGTCAAGCTTCCCTACCCGGTCGAGACGGTCCTGAAGGTGCCCGTGCAGAGGCAGCTCAAGGAGGAGTTCGGCTTCCGCACCCGCCAGGCCGGCGTGCGCACGCGCTACGAGGAAGGGAGTTTCGAGAGGGAGTCGCTGATGCTGACCGGCGACCTGAACGTCGCCATCGTCGAGTGGACCGCCCAGTTCCGCGTGCGCGACCCGTACAAGTACCTCTTCAAAGTTCGCGACGTGCGCAACACCTTCCGCGACCTGAACGAGGCGGTCCTGCGGGAGGTGGTCGGTGACCGCAGCGTCAACGAGGTCCTGACGATCGGTCGGCAGGAGATCGCCAGCGAGGCGGAGAGGCGCCTCCAGGAGCTGTGCGACCAGTACGAGACCGGCATCCACGTCGAGCAGATCGTCCTGCAGGACGTCAACCCGCCCGATCCGGTCAAGCCCTCCTTCAACGAGGTGAACCAGGCGCAGCAGGAGCGCGAGAAGCTGATCAACGAGGCGCGCGCCGAATACAACCGCATCATCCCGAAGGCGAGCGGCGAGGCCCAGCAGACGATCCAGCAGGCGGAGGGATACGCCACCGACAGGATCAACCGCGCCAAAGGGGACGCCCAAGCGTTCCGCTCGGTGCACGCGGCGTACCTGAGGGCGCCCGAGGTGACGCGACGGAGGATTTACCTGGAGACGATGAACGCCATCTTCCCGCGGCTGAAGCGCAAGGTGGTGGTGGACGAGAAGCTGAAGAGCCTGCTGCCGTTCCTCAACCTGGAGGAGCCCAAGAAGTGAACGTGCCGCGCGCCGTCGCCGCCGCGATCGTCATCCTGCTCGCTTCGGTCGTCCTCTTCGGCACGGTCTACCAGGTCGGAGAGACCGAGCAGGTGGTGATCACCGAGTTCGGCCAGCCGGTGGGGGGCGCCGTCACCAGCCCGGGTCTGCATATCAAAAAGCCGTTCCTGCAGATCGCCAACTACTTCGAGAAGCGCTTCCTGGAGTGGGAGGGCGACCCGAACCAGGTGCCGACGCGGGACAAGCGTTTCATCTACGTCAGCAGCTTCGCGCGCTGGCGCATCACCGACCCGCTGCTGTTCTTCCAGCGCCTGCGCGACGAGACGGGGGCCCAGTCGCGCCTCGACGACATCCTGGACGGCGAGACGCGCAACACGATCGCCAAGCACGACCTGATCGAAGTGGTGCGCAGCACCAACCGCGCCTTCGCCGTGGCCGAGGAGCCCGCCGGGGGCGGAGAGGGGCAGCCCGCGGAGCGGATCGAGTTCGGCCGCGGGACGCTGGACCGGGAAGTGCTCAAGGCCGCCTCCGCCCGCACCGCCGACCTCGGGATCGAGATCCTCGACTTCCGCTTCAAGCGGCTCAGCTACGTCGAGCAGGTGCAGCAGGAGGTTTACGCGAGGATGATCTCCGAGCGCAAGCGCATCGCCGAGCAGTACCGGTCCGAAGGGGCGGGCGAGGCGGCCCGGATCAACGGCGAGAAGGAGCGCCAGCTCAAG
>JBIOWS010000191.1:0-6370 GCA_044868745.1 Candidatus Polarisedimenticolia bacterium | reverse complement strand
CCGGTCGATCCCGGGGCTCGAGGAGGCGGAGGTGGCCCGCGCCGGCTACGCGGTGGAGTACGACTTCGTCCAGCCGACCGCCTGCCTGCATACGCTGGAGACCCGATCGGTGCGCGGTCTCTACCTGGCCGGGCAGATCAACGGGACCACGGGGTACGAAGAGGCCGCCGCCCTGGGTCTCATCGCCGGGATCAACGCCTCCCTGCAGGTGCAGGGCAGACCCCCGCTGGTGCTGTCGCGCGGTGAGGCATACATCGGCGTCCTGGTCGACGACCTCGTCCTGAAGGGGACGATGGAGCCGTACCGGATGTTCACCTCGCGCGCCGAACACCGTCTCCTCCTCGACATCGACAGCGCCGATCTGCGCCTGACCGGCTACGGGCGCGAGGCAGGGCTCATCGACGCTGATCGCTACGGCCGCTTCCTGGAGAGGCGGGAGAGGGTGGAACGCTACTGCGATCTCCTGCGGACCACGACGCTCACGCCGAACAGCGCCACGGTGCGCCTGGCGGAGCGCACGCTCGGCGTCAGGATCGCCGAGCCGACGACAGCGGCCCTTCTCTTGCGAAGGAACGACGTGACGTTCGAGGCCGTGGATTCTCTCCTGGGGGAAGCCGCCCCGGCGCGGCTGGGGAAGCGGGAGCGGCGCTACGTGGAGAACCGGATGCGTTACGGCGGGTACATCGAGCGGCAGGAGCGGGACGTGGAGCGCCTGCGCCGCGAGGAGGGGAGGAGGATCCCGGCGGAGTTCCGCTACGCCGACATCGCGGGGCTTTCAACGGAGATCGTCGAAAAGCTCAGCCGCGCGCAGCCGGGGAGCATCGCCCAGGCGGCCCGGATCTCCGGTGTCACGCCGGCCGCTCTCTCGCTCATCAATATTTACCTCGAGAAGGCGCGTCGCGAGCGGGTTATTTCAGCAGATCCTTCGCCTCCACGTTGAAGAACTGGTAGCCGGCGTAGCGCAGGGTCAGCAGTCCGGCCCACTCCTCCTGCCCCTCCAGGTCGAGAGTGAACTCTCTGAACTCCGCCTGGTCGGGCAGGGAAACGTTCTGGAACTCGTTGAGGAACGTGATGTTGTAGTGCGCCCCCCGCGGCTTGCGTGCGAGGGGCATCCCCAGAAAGCGCGTCGCCTGCCGGTATCCCCGCAGCTCTTCCTTGATCCTGTCCGCCTGGTTCCCCGGCTCCGCCTCGACCTTGAGAAAGTTGAAGTTCTCGGCGTCCACCCAGACCTTGCCGCTCCATTCGTAGATCGTCCGGCCGGTCGTGAACGGCAGAGGTGCGGTGAACTCGAGAATGTGCGACAGGCGCAGAGAAAACCACTCCTGTCCCGCGTAGCGGAAGTGAAAAAGGTGCTGGCGGGCGGGCGCGAACATCAGCGTCCAGGAGTAGGCATCCGGGAAAGCCAGCTCCAGGGAGGTCTCCGGGACTCCGCGAACCGGGCGCCCCGTATGCTTCTGCCGGTAAGGCTTGTACCGCTGCTCCTCCGCCTCGACGTACATGTAGTCGAAGCGGCGCTCGTTGCGCGGATCGTCGCCCGAGTGCACCGTCTCGATGCATATGAAGCGCAGGGCGATCGTCTCGTAGGCCTGCGCCCTTCTCCCCAGCTCTTTGAGGATCGACTCCAGATCGGCCGTGGCGGGGGGAACGCTTTCGGGAGGCCGTGCAGGTTTCTTGGTCGGAGGCGCCGGGAGGATGTCGGCCTGTGCGGCGAGGAGAAACCCGGCGGCGAGCGCCAGGCGGGTGAGCCGCGCTGTGGTGGTCGCCGGGCGACGACGCGTTCGTGTCAGGGTCAACGGATCTCCGGGCATGCTACCGTAGCGGGCTATGGTACTCCGGCCTCACTCCTTCCGCGATTCTCTACTGAAGCAAGCGATCGCCTCGGGGCGCCCGCTCCTCGACAGCGAGGCCGCCGGCCTCGAAGTCCATTACCGCCTCCTGCTCAGATGGAGCAGCAGGATGAATCTGACCGGCTTGAAGGACCCGGAGGCGATCCTCCGCAGACATTTCCTGGAACCGATCGCAGCCGCTCGCTTCGTGGGCGACTCCGGGACGCTCGTCGACCTCGGATCCGGAAACGGCTTCCCGGCGATCCCCCTCAAGATACTGCATCCCGGCCTCGACCTGATCCTGGTGGAGTCTTCGGAAAGGAAATCGGCGTTCTTGTGGGCCGTCCTGCGCGAGATCGGCCTGGCCGGCTGCCGCGTCGAGACGAGGCGCGTCCGGGGCCGTCAGGACATCGCCGATCTGGTCCCGTGCCGGCATCTCACCGTCCGTGGCGTGCGTGCACGGGAGCTGTTCGAGGGGGATGGTCCTCAGATCCTCGAGCTGGGTGGGAGCGTACTCCTGTTCGTGTCCAGCGACGATGCGCAGGCCATTAAGTCGAAGCCGTTCCATGGCTTCCGCTGGCTGCAGTCGGTCGATCTCCCCTCCGGTCCCGGCTCGGTCCTGGTCGTCCTCGGGCAGTAAATGTTCCACGTGGAACATTCCCCGGCATCCGGGCCTCCAAAATGTCCCACGTGGAACATCGTCCGAGCCGGATCCCCGGGGGGTGTGCTAACCTTCGCGCTCGATGCGGCACATCATCGCAATCGCCAACCAGAAGGGCGGCGTCGGGAAGACCACCACGGCGGTCAGCCTGGCGGCCGCCTTGGCGATCGCCGAACGCCCGACCCTCCTCGTCGACATGGATCCGCAGGCCTCCTCCACCAAGGGGTTAGGTCTCAAGGCGCACTCGGGAAAGGAGATGTACGCGGTGATGACGGGGGAGGCGCGATTGGAGGAGATCCTCCTCCCCACGGAGCTGGAGTTCCTGACGATCGCCCCCTCCAGCCGCGATCTGGTCGGCATCGAGGTCGAGCTGGTCGGGATCCAGGGGCGTGAGTTCCGTCTGAAAGAGGCTCTCAAAGAGGTCGGCAGCCGCTACCAGTACATCCTGGTCGACTGTCCCCCATCCCTCGGTCTTTTGACCGTCAACGCCCTGGCCGCGAGCGACGGGATCCTGATCCCGGTGCAATGCGAGTACCTGGCCCTGGAGGGGGTCTCGGACTTGGTCGAGACGCTGTACAGAATCCGGGCCTCCCTCAACCCCGGACTGGAGCTGGACGGAGTTCTCCTGACGATGTACGACGAGCGCACGAACCTGTCGAGACAGGTGGTCGCGGACATCCGGACCTTCTTCAAGGAGAGGGTTTACCGCACGATTGTGCCGCGCAACGTCAGGCTGGGGGAGGCGCCCAGCTTCGGGAAACCGATCATGCTCTACGACATCCGTTCCAAGGGAAGCGAGTCGTACCTGAACCTGGCCCGCGAGGTGATCCGACGCCATGAAAAGACAAGCGCTAGGCAGAGGTCTGAGCAGCCTCATCCCTGAGCCGGTCCTGGCAAGCGCGGAGGCCGGTCTTCTGATGGTCGACATCGACCGGATCCAGCCGAACCGCTACCAGCCGCGCTCCGACTTCAGCGGCCTGGAGGGGCTGGTGAGCTCGATCCGCGAGAACGGCATCGTGCAGCCGGTCATCCTCAGGCAGGAGGCGAACGGCTACAGTCTGGTCGCCGGGGAGCGGCGCTGGCGGGCGGCGCAGCTCGCCGGGGTGGACAGGATCCCGGCGATCGTTCGCAAGGTGTCGGACGATCGCCTCCTGGAGGTCGCCCTGGTCGAGAACATCCAGCGCAAGGAGCTCAACCCGATCGAGGAGGCGAGGGCGTACGAGATCCTGCTCGAGGAGATGAAGCTGTCGCAGGCCGAGGTGGCCAAGCGCGTAGGGCGCGACCGATCTTCAATATCCAACTCGCTGAGGATATTGAAGTTGCCCGACAAGGTCAAAGACCGATTACGAGACGGGAGCGTGTCGGTCGGTCACGCCAAGGTGATCATGGCAATTTCCGACGCCGGGACACAAATTAGGGTCGCCGAGGAGGTGGCCGGCAAGCTCCTCTCGGTCAGAGAGACCGAGGCGCGCGTCGCGGAGCTCCTCCGTCAGAGCGGGAGAGCGCGCCGAGAGGGAGCGGCACGGAAGACGCGGGGGTCAGGGAACGCCGACCCGAACGTCGCGGCGGCGGCCGACCGGCTGTCGCGGGCGCTGGCCACCAAGGTGCGCATCCTCAAGAAGGGGGAGCGCGGCAGGATCGAGATCGAGTTCTACTCGGAGGCGGAGCTCGACCGGCACTACAGCTTCCTGTTGACAGCGGAGAGGGGGCACTGAGCCGCCCCCCACCGCGGGGGGACTCAGTCATGAAGGGAGGATTCGCGATGCCGTTCAGCAAGGAGAGTCTCTTGAAGGATCACGTCATCCAGGACGACATCAGCGGCTTCCTGGCGGAGGGGACGGAGATCCACGGGGAAGTGCGGTTTCGCGAGGTCCTCCGGGTGGACGGGAAGATCACCGGCAAGGTGATCTCCGAGAAGGAGCTGGTCGTCGGCGAGACCGGCGAGGTCGAGGCTGAGGTGGACGTCGGCACCCTGTCGGTGAGCGGCAAGGTGACCGGCACGTTGCACGTCAAGGAGAAGGTCGAGATCCACCCGAAGGGACGGGTGGTCGGCGACCTGACGATCGAAAAGCCTAACCTGGTCATCCACGAAGGGGGCGTGTTCGAAGGGAACATCGACATGAACGCCGGCAAGCGCAAGGAGACGCGCGATTCCGCCCACAAGGGAGCCGAGGTCGAGGAGATCCGCCGGCACAGCAGCACGAACTGAAAGGTGTTCCATCGAGCGCGCGGTGCGGGGTCCGCGCCGCGGCCCGACGCCGCGAAGTCGTTGTCTCCCGCTGTGGCTGGGCGTACGATTCCGCCAAAGCGGCGGTCGCGCGATGAGCGAGTTCGATCGGATCGTCTTCGAGACCGGCTCCGTCCGGCTCGGCCTGTGGCGGTGCCCGTCTGACCATCCTCGATTCGAGAACACGGGACCGATTGAGGAATACCTGCTCGTCTTCCCCGGCACCCGGGTCAGCATCACGCATGCCGGGGGACGGCCGATCCGGGCCGACCGGACCCTCGTCCTCTTCTATAACCGCGGCCAGGAGTACCGCCGCGGCCGCATCAGCCCCGAGGGCGACTTCTGCCAGTGGATCGGCGTGCCGCCCCAGTGGATCGTCGAGGCGGCGCGCCCCTTCGATCCTCGGGTGGAGGACAGGGTCCACCGGCCGTTCACGCTGACGCACGGGCCGAGCAGCTCCCTCAGTTTCCTCCGCCAGCTCGTCCTGATCCGTCTCGCGGAGCGCGAGGCCGGCTCACCGGTGCTGCAGGACGACCTGGCCGTGGAGGAGGCGGTCGTCTCGATCCTCGCCGACTCGATCGCCGGCGCCTACCTCGCCCGCGAGCCGTGCGGCCGCCCCGCGGCCAGGGCTCCCGCGCGCTCCAACGCAGATCTGGTGGAGAGGGTGCGCGATTTCCTCGCCCGCTCCTACACCGAAACGCTGACCCTGGCCACGATCGCGAGGGCGGCCGCTACCTCTCCCTTCCACATGTGCCGGGTTTTCCGCCGTCTCACCGGCCGCACCATCCACGACTACAGGAACGCGCTCAGGCTCAGGGCCGCGCTCGAGTCGGTGGCGCAGGGTCGGGCCGATCTCACCGCTCTGGCGCTCGATCTCGGCTACTCCAGCCACAGCCATTTCACGCAGTCATTCCGCACCGCCTTCGGAGTGACGCCCGCCTGGGTGCGAGGCAATCTGTCGGCGCGCCGGGTGCGTGAATTGAGCACGATCCTGATAGCCTGAGATCGCGCCGCCTCGCATAGTTCAGCCCGTTCGGCCCACGCGGCCACTTGTCACGGGAGGTGACTATGCGCGGATTTCGATGGCTCATCCTCTTCGCGGTTCCTGCCTTCGTCGCCGGGACAGCGCCGGTCCTGGCGGACAATCCGTTCGTCGAGCCTGAGGCGCAGCCGTTGGTGACTCTTGAGGGGGAAACCCCGGACGACACCTTCGGCTGGGTGAGTGAGAACCTGGGCGATCTCGACCGGGACGGCGCCGCCGATTTCATCATCGGCGCCGTCACGCACGCGGGTGGGGGCGAATTGGCGGGCAAGGCTTATGTCTACTCCGGCCGGAACGGGACTCTCCTGCACAGCATCGCCGGCGTTGCGCTAGACCTGATGGGGTACGCGGTGTCCTCGGCCGGCGACGCCAACGGCGACGGGACTCCCGATTACGCGGTCAGCGCGCCGGGCCTCTTCAGTCTCAGCAGCCCGACCGGACAGACGGGAAGAGTCCTGCTCGTCTCCGGCGCCGATCACTCGGTGCTCTGGACGAAAACCGGTGAGGCGAACTCCCAGTTCGGGGCGGATCTGAACTACGCCGGCGACGTGAACGGCGACGGCCGCGGTGACCTGATCGTCGGCTCCCCGACGACCGACCGCTTCGGCCCGATC
>JBIOWS010000190.1:0-5092 GCA_044868745.1 Candidatus Polarisedimenticolia bacterium | reverse complement strand
CGACTACGAGCGGGTCCTGGCAAGCTTCAAGCAGGTCGAGGCGCTGGCGATCGAGAATCACGACGCCTTCAGCATGATGGTCACCTATTTCCACACCGGCCTGTCCCAGGCGAACTTCGGGAATCTGGGCGAAGCGATCCGGACGCTGCAGCATGGCCGGCAGGTGTCCGAGAGGAACAACGACCTCTTCTGGGTCGGCCGCTACCCGAACTGCGTCGCCTGGGTGCACCAGGAAGCGTTCGACTTTGCGGCGGCGCTGGACATGAACGCCGAAGCGGCGGTCGTCGCGCGCCAGACCGGCTTTCTCGAGGGGGAGGCGAACTCGATCATCAACGTCGGCCTGGCCTGCACCGAGCTGGGAGACTATGCGCGCGCCCGGGAGGCGTACCAGAAGACGGAGGAGGTCTTCAAGCAGGACGATTGGTTCAAATGGCGGTATCGCACCCGTCTGGAGCTGGGGTGGTCGGAGATGTTTCTCCGCCAGGGGGATCTCGGGCGGGCCCGCGATCACGCCGAGTCCTGCCGGAGGCTGGCGCAGGGATCGGGGGCCCGCAAGCATCTGGCCCTGGCTCTCCGGCAGCTGGCGCGCATCGCCCTGAAGGAGGATCGCGTGGCGGAGGCGGAGCAGCAGCTCAACGCCGCCGTCGAGCAGACGCGCGACCTGCAGGCGCCGCTGGCCGCCTGGCGCATCTACGTCACCCTGGGAGAGTTGTACGACACGACGCGACGTGCCGATCAGGCCCGCACCAGCTTCGGGACGGCGCTGCAGCTGTTGAAATTCCTCGCCGAGCGCTCGCCCGAGTCCCTTGGGCGGTCGATCCTGGAGAGCGAGCAGGTCCGTAGGCTCGAGCAGCGCCTCGGACAGGCCTGATCGCTCTCTCGGGCTATCGCGAGCGGTCCCTTCCCTCGAGCGCGCCAAGGCGATCTCTACGACGCCCTGCGGTGCACCGCGCACACAAAAAGAGTATCGTCGAACGGGAAGGATCTCTTGACAACATGGTAACCCCAGGGGGAAAAATGCGACGCTCCGGCCCGACTTTCTTCTTGATGTTGGTTCTCGCCTCCACTTTTCCCGGCTACGCAGGCGACCGGTTCGGAATCGGTGTGAAAGGCGGCACCCTCGGACTCGGTGTCGATTTCACCGGATGCATCACCGACTGGTTCGCTGTGCGCGGCTCGGTCAATGCCATCGATGTCACGCGCAGCTACACGGACACGGACGTCGATTACGACGCTGATGTGAAGCTGGGAGCCTACGGAGTCCTCCTGGACGTTCATCCGTTCAAAGGCAATTTCCGCCTGACGGCGGGGCTGGCGAGCAACCGCAACGAGATCAATTTGACCGCCGAACCTACCGCTGATGTAACAATAGGCGGCACCACCTATACCCCCGCACAGGTCGGGACCCTCAAGGGAACGGTGGGCTTCAAGGATTCGGCTCCTTACTTCGGGATCGGTCTCGGAGAGGCAGCCAAGGGACCCGGAAGGGTGAAGTTCGTTCTCGATGTCGGAGTGCTGATGCAGGGATCCGGGAAGGTCACCCTGGCTTCCAGCACCGGCCTGGTCTCCTCCTCCGACTTGCGCCAGGAGGAGAGCGACATCGAGGATGATATCTCCGACTTCAAGTTCTGGCCGGTACTCGACCTGGGGATCTCTTTCAGGTTCTGATTCAGGTGCGGCACGCGCGCGGGCCGTCTCCTCAGTGCATGCCGGTGCCGGCCGACAGCTGCTTGACCAGATCGCCGACGACGGCCTTGGCGTCGCCGAACAGCATCCAGGTCTTGTCCGCGAAATACAGCTCGTTGTCGATGCCGGCGAACCCGGGGTTCTTGCTGCGCTTGACGGCGAGGACGGTGCGGGCCTTGTCGGCGTCGATGATCGGCATGCCGTAGATCGGGCTGGCCTTGTCGTACCGGGCCGCCGGGTTCACGACGTCATTGGCCCCCAGCACGAGCGCCACGTCACATTGCGGCAGGTCCGGGTTGATTTCGTCCATCTCCACGAGGTCGGTGTAGGGGATGTCCGCCTCGGCGAGCAGCACGTTCATGTGACCGGGCATCCTTCCCGCCACCGGGTGGATGGCGAACTTCACGGTGATCCCGCGCTTCTTCAGCTGGTCGTAGAGCTCGCGCACCTTGTGCTGGGCCTGGGCGACCGCCATGCCGTAGCCGGGAATGATGACGACCAGGCTGGCCTGCTCGAGGAGTTGCGCCGCTCCCTCGATCGTCTCGGTCTTGTAGACCTTCTGCCCGCTTGCGGTGCTGACCGCCTCCACTTTGCCGAAGGCGCCGAAGAGCACGTTCGTGAAGGAGCGGTTCATGGCCTTGCACATGATGACGGACAAGATCAGACCGCTCGAGCCGTCCAGGGCGCCCGCCGTGATCAGCAGCTTGTTGTCGAGCACGAAGCCCATGGCCACGGCAGAGAGGCCCGCGTAGGAGTTCAGGATCGAAATCACCGTGGGCATGTCCGCGCCGCCAATCGGGATGATGAGCAGGACGCCGAAGAGGAGCGCCAGACCGACGATGACCAGGAATACGGTCGCCGACCAGGAGGCCGCGGGATGGAGGACCAGAGCCGCGCCGAGGATCAGCGCCAGGAGGAGCAGGCCGACGTTGACGGCGTTCTGCAGTGGGAAGGTCACCGGTCGCTGGGGGATCCACTTGAGCTCCTGCAGCTTCCCGGCGGCCATCAGGCTGCCGGTGAATGTCAGGTAGCCGAGGATGATCTCGGCGACGATGGCGGTCATCCGGAAGGGGGTGAGATTGGCGCGCGCCTCGCCGAGCCAGAGGAAATACTCCGCCGTGCCGACCAGGCCCGCGGCGAGCCCGCCGAACGAATGGGAGAGGGCCGTCCGCTGGGGCACCGCCGTCAGCGGGACGCGCGATAGCGGCCATCCGACGACGAACCCGGCGGCGATCGCCAGGACGATCCAGACATGGTGGACGATGACCTGTGGCTGGACCCAGGTGGCGAGCACAGCGATCAGCATCGCTGCCACGCCGGCATAGACGCCGCGGCGGGCCGTCATCGGGTCGTTCATCCAGTGCAGGGCCAGGATGAAGAGCGCCGTCGCGACGACGTAGGAGAGCTGGGTCAGGACGTCGATCACCGCCTTCCCCCCCCTCCCTTGAACATCTTGAGCATGCGGTCGGTGATCAGGAAGCCGCTGACGATGTTGGTCATCGAAGCGAACAGGGCGATGGCCCCGAGGACGCGGATGCGCAGCGGATGCTCCGATCCCGTGACGATGATCGAGCCCACGACCGCGATCGCCGAGATGGCGTTGGTCAGGGACATGAGCGGCGTATGCAGCAGGCGCGAGACGCGCCTGATGACGCCGACCCCGATGAAGGTCGCCAGCATGAATACGAACAGCATCGACCCGTAGTCCAACGGAGCGGCACTCGCCGGCTGGTGCGCAGCCGCGGCCTCGGCGGCGGACGGCAGCAGCGGCCCTGGCTCCTGCGCCAGGACAGCGAGGGGCAACATCGCTGCGATCAGCGGGGTCGCCAGCCTTGCGTTCGGTCGTCCGGACATACGGGTCCGCCTCCTTTCGAGTTCGGTTTTGGCGGGGGGAACCGGGAAGCCGGCCTTCAGCTGCGCGCCCCGCTCTCGCGGCCCCCCTGCAGGGCCTCTTTGGTCTTCGGGTGCAGGATTTCGCCCTCGTGGGTGATGAGCGATGCCTTCTGTATGTCGTCGGAAAGATCGACCACGAACGACCGATCCCTGGTGAAGGTCTGGATGAAGGCTGTCAGGTTGCGCGAGAAGAGCAGGCTGGCATGCGTCGGCATCGTGGCCGGGAGGTTCAGGGGAGCGATGATCCGGACGCCGTTCTCGACCACGCTCGCGCCCGGCCTGGACAGTTCGCAATTCCCCCCTCCGTCCGCGCCCAGGTCCACGATGATCGAGCCGGGCCGCATGCGCCGAACCATGGCTGCCGTGATCACCTTCGGTGCGAACACGCCACCGATGAGCGCGGTGGTAATGACGACGTCGGCGGCGGCGCATTGCTCGGTGAGCAGCTCCCGCTGCCGGACCTTGTCCTCCTCGGAGAGGTCCCGGGCGTAGCCCCCCCCGGCCGAGGCGCTCTCCTTCAGCTCCACGCCGACGTATCTGGCTCCCAGGCTCTCGATCTGCTCCTTGACCTCGGGTCGCACGTCGGTGGCGATGACGTTGGCGCCCAGGCGCCTGGCCGTCGCGATCGCCTGGAGTCCCGCCACGGCGGCCCCGATGACGAAGACCCTTGCGGGGAGCACCGTCCCCGCGGCCGTCATGAACATCGGGAAGTACTTGCCCAGCTCGGCCGCCGCCAGCAACGCACCCTTGTAGCCGGTGATGTTGGCCATCGAAGAGAGCGTGTCCATGGCCTGCGCCCGTGTCGTCCGCGGGATGGCGTCCGTGGAATAAGCGCTGATCCGGCGGGCGGCCAGGGCCCGGACGACCTCCAGGTTCCGCAGCGGCGTGAGGGACCCCAGCAGGATCGCCCCGGGTCGCATCCACCGAACCTCGTCCCGTCCCGCCCCGTCGACGGTCGGCGCGCTCACCTTGAGCACCAGGTCGGCCGAGCCGATCATCGCCGCGGGGTCCATCTCCAGCGTGACACCGACCTCGCGGTAGGCGTCGTCCGTGTAGAAGGCCGCTTCCCCGGCGCCGCTCTCGATCGAGATCCCGTACCCCGCCTGGGCCAGCTTCTTGCAGGAATCGGGAGCGAGCGCGACGCGGCGCTCGCCCGGCCTTGTCTCCTTCGGGACGACGATTCTCATCGCGGGAGCTTATACACCCATCGCCCTTGCAGCTCTCTCATACTTTTCGGGCCGCACGTAAAGGACGTAGCCGAAGGCGCCCCGACCGTCGGCCACGCCGGCGGAGGCGTAGACGTTGACGCTGGCCTCGTAGAGCTTGACATGGATCCTGGCCAGCGCTCCCAGTTCATCGTCGCCCTGGACCAGAAGAGCGGCGTGGGGCCCGTCGAGCATCCATCCCGCCTTTTTGGCCGCATCCTTCATCCTCGAAGCGTCTTCGGGGAAAAGGGTCAGCTGGGTGCGCATCGGCCCCACGGGCATGCCCGCGAAGGCGAGCAGGTTGATGC
>JBIOWS010000189.1:0-2438 GCA_044868745.1 Candidatus Polarisedimenticolia bacterium | reverse complement strand
TCTGGAAGTCCACCCCGGCTCGGTCCTGCGCGGCAGCGCCAGAGTCGCGGGCGTCCCGACTCCCGATCGGCGCGGCCTCTGGCACTGACCGCTGCCGCTGTCGGCGCGCCGCCGATTCGCCGCCCGATGCAGTCGGCCGATTGACGATTTTTTTCCGTCCGCTTGACGTTTTACGTCACCAATCTGACGAGACTTGCCGACCGGCGAGGCTCTCCCTGATCGGACAAGCACTTAGCGACACACCTCCTCGTCGACCGGCTGGCACACCCCTTGCTGTCGGTGTCCCTGCAATATCCATCGAGGAGAAATGGGGTGAAGGAAAAAATCCTGGTGGTCGATGACGATGAGGGTGTGCGACAGGTCCTGAACCAGTGCCTGCAGGAGCAGGGGTACAAGGTGAGCTGCGCCGATTCCGGAGAGAAGGCGATCGCCGCCCTCAAGGAGGGGACCTTCGATCTGGTGGTCCTCGACATGGTACTGCCGCGCATGGATGGTCTCGAGGTCCTGAAGCAGGTGACGGCACTGCGACCGGAGGTTCCCATCCTCATGATCACCGGCTTCAGCTCGGTCGAGACCGCCATCAAGGCGATGAAGATGGGAGCGGTCGATTACGTCGTGAAGCCTTTCCGGATGGAGGAGGTCGAGCTGGTCATCGGCAAGGCGTTGGAGCGCAGTCACCTCCGGCGCGAGAACATCTATCTACGGCGGCAGCTCGAGACCACGTACGGCGTCCACAACATCGTCGGTCAGAGTCCGGAGATGCGCCGCATCTTCGCGCTGATCGAGCAGGTCGCGTCGAACCGCAGCACGGTCCTCATCACCGGCGCGAGCGGCACCGGCAAGGAGCTGGTGGCGCGGGCGTTGCACTTCAACGGCGAGCGTCGAGCCCAACCGTTCGTGTCGGTTAACTGCGGCGGGATCCCGGATTCCCTGCTCGAGGACGAGTTGTTCGGGCACGTCAAGGGGGCCTTCACCGATGCGGTGGCCGACCGCCCGGGACGCTTCGAGGCGGCGGACGGCGGCACGCTCTTCCTGGATGAGATTGGCAACATGAGCATCAGCCTGCAGATCAAGCTTCTGCGGGTCTTGCAGGAGAGGGAGTTCCTGCCTCTGGGCGGCACCCGAAAGGTTTCGGTGGACGTGCGGATCATCGCCGCCACGAACATGGACCTCAAGCGGATGATGGAGGAAGGAAAATTTCGCGAGGATCTATACTACCGCCTGAACGTCATCCACATCCACATCCCCTCGTTGCGCGAGCGCCGGGAGGACATCCCGCTCCTCATCCAGCACTTCCTGAACAAATATTGCCGGGAGATGAACGTGTCGGTGAAAAGGTTCAGCACCGACGCACTGCGGGTCCTGATGGAATTCTCGTGGCCGGGTAACGTACGCCAGCTGGAGAACGTCATCGAGCGGGCCGTCGCCTTGTCGTTCGGAAGGGAGGAGCTCGGCCGAGAGGATCTGGCCCGCGAGATACTGGACGAGGGGCTGGTCGAGATGCCTCCCATGCAGGTAGGTGGCGATGGCTTCTCGCTCGACGAGGTGCTCGCGAGCTATGAGCAGAGGATGCTCTACCAGGCCCTGGAGCACGCCGGCTGGGTCAAGACGCGCGCCGCCGAGCTCCTGAAAATCAAGCGCACGACGCTCATCGAGAAGATGAAGCGACTGGGGATACCCCTCAAAGGGAGCGCTGCGGAACGTCCAGAAGAGCGCTCCGCGTCGGCGGAGGAGTATCCCGTGGGCGGGGGCGATCCGACTCCCGACCCCGGCGCGCGCAACTGAGCTGGCGCGGCCCGCGACGTCACGGCGCGCGACTCGGCCGGGCGAGCGGCGCCCGCCTTGATTGGACGAACGCGGTTATGCTATTGTCCCGCCGGAAACCGCGGCCCGCTGCGGCGATCAGCGGATCGACCCTTTCCAGAGAGATCTCAAGAGTCAGGTCCACTCAGGGCGAGCCCGGAGCGAGGCGATTATGTCCCGGGTCCTGATGGTCGATAGCGCCGGGCTGTTCCAGATCCTGGAGGCTTCCTTCCTGAGGCGACCCGGATGTGAGATCGTCCGGGCGATCGACGGCCCTGACATCATCACGAAGGCCGCCACCTGTGCCCCGGACCTCATCCTGCTCGACGCTGAGGGCCCCGCGATCGACGGCGCGGAGTGTCTGCAGTCGCTCAAATCGGATCCATCGCTGCGCTCCATCCCGGTACTGATCGTGACCACGCCCGCGGGCGTGCCGCGCTGCTGCGAGGCGGGAGCGGACGCGACGGTGACGCGCCCGGTGACGCGCGGCGCGCTCGATCTGGCGCTTTGCTCTCTCGGGAGGGTCAGCCCGCGCGCCGTGCCGAGGTGTAGCTCCCGCGCCCCCGTCCAGATCGCCTCCTCTTCCGGATCGCTGCGAGGTCGTCTGAAGGATATCAGCCGCACGGGGGTTTTCC
>JBIOWS010000188.1:0-9876 GCA_044868745.1 Candidatus Polarisedimenticolia bacterium | reverse complement strand
CCGTTTCGAAATCGCCGCCTACATGACCCTGGAGGTTGGCAAGAATCGGCTGGAGGCGATGGGTGATGTCCAGGAGACCGCCGACCTGATGAATTACTACTGCGACCAGGTCGAGGAGCACGGAGGGTTCGAAACACCGATGCAGCGTCTTTCGGACAAGGAGGACAACCGCGACGTACTTCGCCCCTATGGTGTCTGGGTCATCATCTCGCCCTTCAACTTCCCGATGGCCCTCGCCGGCGGTCCCAGCTCGGGAGCGCTCCTGGGAGGGAACACCGTTGTGTTCAAGCCTGCAACCGACACCCCCCTGACCGGTTACGAGCTGGCGGAATGCTTTCGGCACGCCGGGCTCCCCGACGGTGCGTTCAACCTCGTCACCGGCTCCGGATCGACGGTGGGGGAGGAGCTGGTCACCAATCCGGGCGTGGATGGTGTCTTGTTCACCGGGTCGAGGCAGGTCGGCTTCGAGATCTACCGCAAGTTCCCGCGCGACTATCCCAAGCCGTGCATCGCCGAGATGGGCGGCAAGAACCCGGCGATTGTGACTCCCGCCGCCGACCTGGAGGCGGCGACCGAAGGGATCTTGAAGTCGGCGTTCGGCCTGCAGGGCCAAAAGTGCAGCGCCTGCTCCCGCATCTACGTTCACAGGAAAGTGGCCCGCGAGTTCACCGAGATGCTGGTCGAGAAGACCAGGAAAATCGTCATCGGAGATCCGGCGAAGAAGGAAAACTGGCTCGGCCCGGTCATCAACCGGACGGCCTACGACAAGTACGCGAGATACGTCGAGATCGGTCGCAAGGAGGGCAGGATCCTGGCCGGGGGCGAGCAGCTCAAAGAGGAGCCGTACGAGCACGGGTTTTTCGTGAAACCGACCTTAATCTCCGGGCTGCCCAAGGACCACCTGCTATCGCGTGAAGAGATGTTCCTGCCGATCACCTGCCTGTGGGAAGTGGAGACCCTGGATGAGGCCCTCGATCTGGCCAACCGCACGGAGTACGGGCTGACGGCGGGGCTCTACAGCCGGGACGAGGCGGAGATCCGAAGGTTCCTGGACCGCATCGAGGCGGGGGTGGTGTACGTCAACCGCCGTGCCGGAGCGACGACCGGCGCCTGGCCGGGGATCAACCCGTTCGGAGGCTGGAAGGGGAGTGGTTCGTCCGGCAAGGCGAGCGGCGGCCCATATTACGTCGCCCAGTTCATGCGCGAGCAAAGCCGCACGCTCATCAACGACTGACCCGCCCCAGATGATCGAGAGAACAGTCGGCGCGACCCGCCTCGTGCTGCTGCGCGGCGACATCACCGAGCAGGACACCGAGATCATCGTCAACGCGGCCAACTCCACCCTGCTGGGGGGAGGTGGGGTCGACGGCGCCATCCATCGCGCCGGCGGACCCCGGATCCTGGAAGAGTGCAGGGTGATCCGGAACAGGCAGGGAACCTGTCCCGCGGGTCAGGCGGTGGTCACCGGCGGTGGCCGCCTCAAGGCCCGCTACGTCGTGCATGCCGTCGGCCCCGTCTGGAGCGGCGGCCGCAAGGGCGAGGACGATCTCCTCCGCAGCGCCTATCGCAACAGCCTTTGCCTGGCCGTGGAGCTCAAGGCCGGGAGCATCTCCTTCCCGTCGATCAGCACCGGTGCCTACCGGTTCCCGATCGAGCGGGCCTCGCGCCTCGCCGTCGAGACCGTTGTCGTCTTCGTCGGGGAGGAGGGAGGACTTCGCGAGGTCCGTTTCGTGGTCTTCAGCCAGGATGATTACGAGGTGTACGCCCCTCTCCTCCGATCTGCCTCTTAATCTCACGGGCACAACCAGTTGGCCGGCAGAAAGAGCCCGATCGGGTCGATCGGGCATCCAGCCGGCCGCCAACTGATAATTGCAGGAACCGAGCGATTTCCCCTTGACGAAAAGTGAAATCCGGGGAAACTTAGGGTGCTCTTCTCAACCCGTAAGCTATAGATACGTCCCGGCATTGTCGAGAGGCCGATTTGCCCGGGCCAATTCACGTTCGGAGGGAGGTCCGATGAAGAGGATCGTGCGGGTGGGGTCCGTTCTGTTGTTCCTGGTCGCCACGATGTCGGTGAGCAGGCCGCAGGCGGGTGCGTCGTCCGGCGGGGGCCGGTTCATTGACGCATCGTCCCTGGCCGTGCGCGGTGGCGCACAGGCCGCAGCGGTGAGTCCGGCTCTGGCCGCAGCCAGAGGGGAAGTGGAGATTGTGGTCGGCCTGGTCGATGCCCCGCTGGCGGTCGCTCATGGTCGCAACTTCAAGCAGCTCGGCGGTGCACTGAATCCGGGGCAGCAGCGGGCGTACCTCCGCGACCTGGCTCAGAAGCAGGACGCGCTGATGGGGCAGGTCCGCAGCCTGGGCGGCCGTGAGCTGGCGCGGGTGAGCAAGGCGACCAACGCCGTCGTCATGGCGATCGACGCCTCCCGGATCAAGGAGGTCGCTGCCCTGCCGGGCGTCCGGTCGATCCGTCCCCTCCTCAACTACCAGCTCGATCTCAGCGAGACGGTGCCGTACATCGGCGCCTCGGCCGTCCATGGCACGGGCATCGACGGCGCCGGCGTCAGGGTCGCGGTCCTCGACTCGGGCATCGACTACACGCACGCCTTCTTCGGCGGCGACGGTGACGCAGCGGCCTACGAGGCTGCCTACGGCACCAGCACCTCCGATTCGCGCACGACCACTCGCGACGACCTGTTCCCGACCTCTAAGGTGATCGGGGGATTCGACTTCGTCGGCGAGGTGTGGCCGACCCCGGATCCTGTGCGCTGCGGCCTCAACCCGAACGGCACGCCCCGGGCCTGCGTTGTCCCCGACCCTGACCCGATCGGTTGCGGACCATCCGCCATCCCTGCGCCCTGCAATGGGGGGCACGGCACACATGTCGCCGACATCATCGGAGGGAACGCTGGTGTCTCGCACAAGGGTGTTGCGCCGGGCGCCAGCCTCTACGCCGTGAAGGTCTGCAGCGCCGTCTCCTCTTCGTGCAGCGGCATCGCGTTGCTGAACGGGATGGACTTCGCGCTCGACCCCAACGGCGACGGCGACCTCTCCGACGCGGTGGACGTGGTCAACATGTCCCTCGGCTCTTCTTACGGCCAGGCCGAAGACGACCTGAGCGAGGCCAGCGCCAACGCGGTCCGTGCCGGGGTGGTGGTCGTGGCGTCCGCCGGCAACAGCTCCGACCGGCCGTACATCACCGGCTCGCCCTCCTCGACGCCCGAGGTGATCAGCGTCGCGCAGACCCAGGTGCCTTCGGCCCACGTCCAGTTCATGACGCTCACTCCGGACAGCAAGAACCTCGTGGCCGTCTTCCAGCCCTGGTCGGCGCCGCTCACCTCCGTGGTCCCGGGCCCCGTGCAGTACGGGAACGGGTCCGGAGGGAACCTCAATGGTTGCGCCGCGTTCGCTCCTGGGTCCCTCACCAATAAGATCGTCCTCGTGGACCGTGGAGTGTGTTTCTTCAGTGACAAGATCCGTAACATCCAGAACGGCAACGGCTTGATCGGCGTGATCGGGCTGGTCGCTGCGGGCGCCCCGTTCGAGGGCGCCTTCGGGGGCGGATCGGCCATCACCATCCCCGGCTACATGATCAGCCAGGCGGACTCGACCCTCATCAAGGGTCGGATCACCGCCGGCGGGGTGAGCGCTACGTTCGATCCCGCCAACGTACTGGGGCTGGTCATGAGCATGGTCGGCACCTCCTCGCGCGGTCCGAACGTCAGCTATAACGCCATCAAGCCGGACATCGGGGCCCCCGGCGCGTCGGTTTCGGCCGAGGCGGGGACGGGAACCGGCGCGACCTCCTTCGGAGGGACCTCCGGGGCGGCGCCGATGGTCTCCGGCTCGGTGGCGCTGCTGCTCCAGAAGTACCCCTCGCGCACGCCGTCCGAGATCAAGTCGGTTCTGATGAACACGGCCGAAACGAACATCACGACCGATCCGGTCGGCGATCCGACGCTGGCGCCGATCACCCGGATCGGCGGAGGCGAGGTGCGCGTCGACCGGGCGGCCGGCAGCACGACGGCGGCCTGGGACGACGCCACCGGCGGTGGCAGCCTGTCGTTCGGATACGAAGCGGTGACGGGTCCCAAGACGCTCAACAAGACTGTGCGGGTGCGCAACTATGGCTCCACGGCGCGCACCTACTCGATCTCGTCGGCGTTCCGCTACGCGAACGATGCGGCGAGCGGGGCGGTGACCTTGAGCGCTCCGGCGAGCATCGTCGTCTCGGCCAACGGCAGCGCGACCTTCAAGGTGAAGCTGAGCATCGACCAGACCAAGCTGCCGACCTGGACCCTGAACGGCGGCGGCAGGGGAGGGGAAGGCTTCCGGCTGCAAGGAGTCGAGTTCGACGGTTACCTTTCCATCGCCGATGCCACTGACAACGTCCACCTGGCCTGGCAGGTCCTGCCGCATAAGGCGGCGGCCGTGACACCCGCGTCCATGGTCGTCGACCTCGTGGGTACGGGAACCGGGAGCGTGGCACTGAGCAACGCCACCGGCGCCCTGGCCGGGCGCGTCGATGTCTTCTCTCTGCTCGGGACGAGCGGCAAGATCCCGAATCCGTTCTTGCCGAACCCCGGCGACAACTTCGCGGTAATTGACCTGAAGTCGGTGGGAGCGCGCCTGGTCGGCCTCTCGCCTTCACTCGGTCTCGGACCCTACGGCGTCCAGTTCGCCGTCAACACCTTCGGCCAGCGGGCGCACCCGAACTATCCCGCGGAGTTTGACATCTACATCGACAACAACCGCGACGGGACCCCCGACTTCGTCATCTTCAACCTCGAGTTCGGTGGCTTCGCCGCCTCGGGACAGAACGCGGTCGCCGTGTTCGACCTCGCCACGAACGCGGCCACGATCTTCTTCTTCACCGATGCCGACCTGAACTCGGCGAACGCGATTCTGACGGCGCCGCTCTCGGCCCTAGGCCTGACACCGGACACCCAGTTCGACTTCTCTGTCTTCGGCTGCGACAACTACTTCACCGGCAACTGCACCGACGCCATCGGTGGCAAGACCTACACGCTGGGCACCCCGCGCTTCCTCGGGTCGGGCATCCCTGGCTCCGGCGTACCGGCTGGCGGCAGCAGCACGCTGACGATCAACGCTGTCGCGGGCGGGGATGTCGCATCTCCGTCTCAGACCGGGATCCTGCTCATGTACCGGGACAGCAAGACCCAGAAGGAAGCGAGCCCGATCACCGTGGTGGACAGCGGTCCGGCTTCGGAGCCGCTGCCGTAGCCTTCTCGTTTTCGCCTCGCCGGCGGCCCCCGCCACCCGATGGGGGCCGCCGGCCGGGGTCTCCCCTCCTCCCTCCCCGTTCGTAATCCCTGCACACCGGCGCTATCCTGCTCACGTTTCCCGCCCGGGCGCGTCTAATCTGAGGCAGGGCAGAACCGAGTACGGAGCATCGTGCCGGCATCCGACGAGAGCGAACTGATCGGCGAGGCTCAGCGGGGGAGCACGGCTGCGTTTGAAGAGCTGGTGCGCCGCCATGACGAGGGTGTGCTGCGTCTGGCCCTACGGCTGGTGCGATCGGAACAGGAGGCACGCGACATCTATCAGGAGGCCTTTTTGAGGATTTACCGCTCTCTCAGACACTTCCGCAACGAGTGCGCCTTCCGTACCTGGGTCTACCGGATCGTCGCCAATCTCTGCCTGGATCACCTCCGCCGGGAAGCGACTGTTCCACACGGTGCCGATCGGAGCGTCCGGGGCGGCGAAGGCTCGGAGGCCCCGGCCGTGCTCCTGGTCGACGAGCGTCCCGACAGCGACCCGGAGCGCGCCCTGGCGCGCCGCGAGATCCGCCGCCGCATCGGCGCAACCCTCGGGGAGCTGGCGCCCAGGGAGCGTCTGGTCTTCGAGCTGCGCCACTACGACGGCCTGCGACTGAAAGCGATCGGAGACATCCTCGAGACCTCCGAGGAGACCATCCGCAACTGCCTGTACCGCGCTCATCGACAGATGCGCGCGGCGCTCGGAGACCTCGGCGGTGTATCGCGGCAGGCGGCGACCGGTGTCCCGGCCGAGGCCAAGGGGGTCGAGCGATGAACTGCGAAAGCGTGCGTCGTCTAATCCTTCCCCTGATCTATGGTGAGCTCTCGGATCCCGAGCGCCAGGAGATCGAGGGGCACGTGGGCGCCTGCCCTGCCTGCGCCGAATCGCTAGAGGATGTGCGCCGCCTGCATCACCTGCTGGCGCAGCGTCCGACCGCCGAGCCGTCGATCCGCCTGCTGGAGCGCTGTCGGCAGGAGCTCGCGACGGCGATTGACCGATCGACGGCTCCGGAGCCGGAGCCGTCGTGGATGACCTACGCCCGGGTGCGGCTGCGGATCACTCCCGGCTGGGCGGCCGCCCTGGTCGTGGCCGCCTTCCTGGCCGGTCGGTTCACCATCGGCGGCGGCCTCGCGCCGCTGTCGAGCCGCGATCCCGACTCGGCCCGTGAGGAGACAGGCTCCTCCGTGACCCATCTCGACCTCCTGCAGAGCGCCCCGGGGGCGGATCGCATCAGCATCAGCTACGACACGCTGCGGCACACCTCGGTCGAGGGATCCCCGAGGGATCCCCGGATCCGCGGCCTCCTGGTCGGCACGCTGCGCGACAGCCTCAACGCGGGGCTCCGACTGGAGGCGATCGACGCCCTCAGCGGGCACGCGGACGAGCGCGAGGTGCGTGCCGCGCTGCTGCGGGCTCTGCGCCAGGACGAGAACGCCGGCGCCCGGCTGAAGGCGCTGGACGCCCTGGCGCGGCGGGCGGGACAGGATCCCGAGGTGCGGGCCGCCGTCGTGCGCGCCCTCGTCCACGACACCAATCCGGGGGTGCGCGTCAGGGCGATCGATGTTCTCGGACCGGCGCGTCACCCCGAAACGCTTCCGGTCCTCAGGCGCCTGGCGAAGGAAGACCCGAACGACTACGTGCGCCTGCGTTCGGCCGCCCTGGTGAGCGATCTGGCGCCGACTGGAGGAGGCGAGAGATGACGGCAATCGCCAAGGCGACGGCCCGCTGGATGGTGCTGTGCGTTCTCCTCCTGCCCCAGCCGCTCGCGGCCCAGGAGGCACGATACTACCGTGACGGACGCTACCTGGTGCACGAGATCGCCGGCGTCATCCCGGCCGTAACACCGCGCATCAGGGTGGAGTCCGATCTCGGGTCGGTCAGCGTCCGGGCGGGGTCGGCGCAGGAGGTGCGTTACACGATTCGCGTGCGCGCCGCCGCTTCCGACGAGAGCGGTGCGCGCCGCCTGCTGGACGATCTCCAGGTGAGCGCGAGCCGGAGCGGCGATCTTCTTCTCTTCAGGGGCCAGGCGTCCCGTCCTGTCGCCGATCGGGCGATCTCGGCGCAGTTCGAGTTGTTCGTGCCGGCACAAACGCCGGTGGTCGAGGTGCTCACCGGAGCGGGCGGCGTGGAGGCGCGGGGGATCGGCGGTCGAGCCACTCTCGCCACCCGCGGCGGGAACGTCTCGGCGGACCAGGTGGGTGGCCCGCTGCGCGCCGAGACCCGGGGCGGGAACATCGAGATCGGCAGGGTGCAGTCGGCGGCCCGGATGATCACCGGTGGCGGGAGCGTGCGCCTGCTCACAGGCGACGGCGAGGTTCTCGTCCAGACCTCGGGCGGAGACGTGTTCATCGGCCGTGCCGGGGGGCATGTCCGCGCCGAAACGGGGGGCGGCAGCATCACCGTGGAGTCCTCCGGTGGGGATGTGTTCGTGAAGACGAGCGCCGGAAACATCACCCTGGGGAAGGTCGCGGGGGAGGTGGACGCGGCCACAGCGGGGGGAAGCATCCGCGTCGGCGGGGCGGGGGGCGGCGTCCGGTGCGAGACCGGCTCGGGACCGATCTACCTCAAGGGGGTGAACGGGCCGATCCGGGCCGTCACCTCGGCCGGCAGCATCCGGGCCGACCTCCTCCCCGTCAACCGGATCCTGTTCGACTCCGACATCCAGACGTGGCAAGGCGACGTGACGCTCTCCCTGCCCGAGACGCTGCCGGTGACCATCCGCGCCGTGGTGGAGAACTCGATCGGGCGCCGCATCCGCAGCGAGTTCCCGCTCCGAGTGCTCCGGGAGGCGGAGGACGCGGGCTGGCCCGTCGAGACGGCCGAGGGGGAGATCGGCGGCGGCGGGTCGGTGCTCAAGATCCGGACGTTCGACGGAGACATCGTGATTCTCAAGGCCAAGAGTTCCAACCCCTGACTCCGGAGGTGCCTGCCCATGTCCCGACCGATGCTCGTGGTCTTCGCTGCCCTGCTCTTCCTGGTGGCTGCCGCCCCGGCGCCGCCGACTCCTCCGCCAACTCCGCCCGCCCAGCCGGCGCCGGCTCCGCTCCTCCCGCCCAGGGACGTCTTCTTCTTTTCCTCGGGTAGCTCCTGGCTCGGCGTTAGCATCGCCGACATCACCCCCGAGCGCGCCAGGGAGCTGAAGCTCAAGGAGGAGACGGGAGCGGAGGTCCGGGCGGTCCAGCCGGGCAGCCCGGCGGCGGAGGCCGGCCTCAAGGAGGAAGACGTGATCCTGGAGTACCAGGGATCCCGCGTGGAGGGATGCGCGCAGCTGACGCGCATGGTGCGCGAGACCCCGCCCGGCCGGACCGTCACTCTGGAGGTCTGGCGGGACGGATCCTCCCGGAGCGTCAAGGTGAAGGTCGCCGAACACGAGGGGCCTCGCGGTCACAGACGGATGATCGAGAGGCAGCGGATCGAGATTCCGCACATCGAGATCCCGGAGATCGACATCCCCGATTTCGAGAACCTGGGGAGCCTCCCCGCGTCGGTGCGCCTCGGGGCCTCGGTCGAAAACCTGACGGATCAGCTCGGGGAGTACTTCGGCGTGAAGGGGGGACAGGGAGTGCTCGTTCGCTCGGTCCACAAAGGAAGCCCGGGGGAGGAGGCGGGCCTGCGGGCCGGGGACGTCATCACCAGGGTGGACGACGAGAGGATCGCCGATACGTCCGACCTGCGCAGCGCCCTGCGCGACAGGCGCGGCAAGGAGGTCACTCTCAGCATCGTGCGCGATAGGCGCGAGCAGAGGCTGACGATCGCGGCTCCCGGTGAAGAGAAATCTCCGGAGGAGTCGGGCGAGGAGCCCGCCCTGGGCCGGGAACAGCTCAAACGGGAATTGCAGAGGGCGAGGGACGAGATCCGATCCGCCCGGGTCGAGATGCAGAAGGCACTCGCCGAGGCACGACGCATGTCCGGGTCGATTTGATCGACCGGGCCCGAGGCCCTGCTCGCCACCGTCCGCCCGTCCAGCCTTGTCTGAGCGGTGGGGATGCCGTACCATGCGCCCGCCGGAGGGCGGGATGTCGGCCGTCATCGAGGCCCGGGCGCTCACCAAGAGATACGGCGATCTGACCGCCGTGGACGGGATCAGCTTTTCGATCCGGGCGGGGGAGTGCTTCGGTTTCCTGGGGCCGAACGGGGCGGGCAAGACCTCCACCGTCAAGATGATCCATTGCTCGTCGCCGGTCGGCGCCGGCGAACTGCGCGTCTTCGGGATGGACGTCCAGGAACGCCCGCGCGAGATCAAGGCGCGCATCGGGGTCTGCCAGCAGGAGGACAACCTCGACCCCGACTTCTCCGTGTTCAAGAACCTGACGGTCTTCGCCCGTTACTTCGGGATCCCGGCCCGGCAGGCGGAAGCGAAAGCCAGGGAGCTCCTGGAGTTCATGGGGCTCTGGGAGAGGCGGGACTCGCGCATTCGCGATCTCTCCGGCGGGCTCAAGCGCCGGCTCGTCATCGCCCGGGCCCTCATCAACGACCCCGACCTTCTGATCCTGGACGAACCGACCACCGGGCTGGACCCCCAGTCGCGCCACCAGGTCTGGGACCGGGTCCGAAACCTGCGCCGGCAGGGGAAGACGATCCTGTTGACGACGCACTACA
>JBIOWS010000187.1:0-10872 GCA_044868745.1 Candidatus Polarisedimenticolia bacterium | reverse complement strand
GATGAACCGGTACCCGCACGAGTTCTCGGGGGGACAGCGGCAGAGGATCGGGGTCGCGCGCGCCCTCGCCCTCAGGCCGCGGTTGATCGTCGCCGACGAGCCGGTCTCGGCCCTGGACGTGTCGGTCCAGGCCCAGGTCATCAACCTGTTCATCGATCTTCAGGAGGAGTTCCACGTCGCCTACCTTTTCATCGCCCACGACCTGGCGGTGGTGGAGCGGATCGCCGACCGCGTCGCCGTGATGTACCTGGGGAAGATCGTCGAGGTCGGCACGCGGGAGGAGATATTCAAAAACCCCCTCCACCCGTATACTAGGGCGCTCCTGCAGGCGATCCCGGTTCCGGACCCGGCCAGGTCCAGGCCGCGGGCGGCGATTCACGGTGACCCGCCATCGGCGGCGGACCCGCCGCCCGGATGTCGGTTTCATACGCGCTGCCCGGAGGTGTTCGATCCCTGCGCGCGGGCCGAGCCGCCGCTCGTAGAGGTTTCCCCGGGGCACTGGGCGGCCTGTCACCTGGTGCCGGGTCCGGGGGGCACGGCCCGAGGCTGAAACTTCCAGGGATCGCCGCCCGTATAGCCTTCAGTGCGTTTCAAGCAACCGAGGTGACGTGATGAGACGACGATTGGCGCGCCGGACCACACCGTACTTATCCATGTTTCTGCTGCTCTCGCAGGCCGTCGCACCGAGCCGGGCCGTGGGGCAGGAGGAGCCCGTCCCTCCACCGACCGAGGCCGTGGCCCCGTCGAGCGAGGAAGTCGTCCTGTCGCTCATGGACGGCCTGAAGGCCGCCCTGGAGAACAACCTGGACATCGCGGTGCGCCGTTACGACCCGCTCATGGCCGGGGCGCGCCTCACCGGAATGGAGGCGGCCTTCGATCCCCTGCTGTCCGGGAGCGCCTCGAGCAGCAATGACGAGCAGAGGCGGGTCTCGTCCTTCATCGGGCCGTTCAGCTCCAAGGACAAGATCCACAGCTACTCGGCCAGCTTTTTCGACCCTCTGACGACCGGAGGGAGCTACCGGCTGGATCTGACCGCCACCGACAACGCCACCAGCACGACCAATCTGGCCGGCTCCGGGTTCTCCACGGGTTTCAACACCACCTGGCAGGCGTCGTTCACGCAGCCGCTCCTCCGGAACATGGGGCGGACGTCGAGCCGCTACCTCGTCCTGGTGAGCCGCAATGTCGTCGGCGTGAACGCGGCGATCTTCCGGCAGGCGGTCCTCGACACGCTGTCCGCCGCCGAGAAGGCTTACTGGAACCTGAACTTCGCACAGATGGACCTCAAGACCAAGCGAGCCTCGCTGCAGCTCGCCAAGGATTTCCTGGGTCAGAATCGGATCAAGGTGCGGGTCGGGACGCTGGCGCCGATCGAGATCACCCAGGCCGAGGCCGGGGTGGCCGATCGCGAGGAAGGGGTCATCCTGGCGGAGAACGCCGTGAAGACCGCCGAGGACGAGCTGCGGCGGGTCATGAACGTCCCTCGGGACTCGCCGATGTGGTCGCAGTCGATCCGGCCCTCGGACCCCCCGCCTCTCGCCGAGGTCACGCCGGACATGGAGGCGGCGGTGGCGGCGGCGGAGAAGAGCCGGCCGGACCTGGAGCAGGCGCGTTTGAGTCTGAAGAGCAGGGAGACCGAGCTCGCCTATCGAAGGAACCAGCGGCGCTGGGGGCTCGACTTCAATGGGAACTATGGCCTTCTGGGGTTCGACGATTTCGCCTACCGCACATCGTTCGAGGACCTGCGCGACCGCAACCAGAAGAACTGGGCGCTCTCCCTGACGCTCAGCGTCCCGATCGGCAACCGGCTGGCGATCGCCGACTTCACGGAGGCCGAGCACCGGCTGGACCAGGCGCGCTACGACCTGCAGCGTCTGGAGCAGGTCGCGCGGATCGAAGTGCGCAACGCGGTGCGCACGGTCGAGACCAACCTCAAGCGGGTGAAGGCGGCCCAGGTCAACGTCCGCCTGCAGCGCGAGAAGCTATCGGCGGAGCAGAAGAAGTTCGAGAACGGCATGAGCACCTCCTTCCAGGTCCTGCAGTTCCAGACCGACCTCAGCACGGCGGAGAGTCGGGAGAACCAGGCGATCGTCGATTTCAACAAGTCGTTGGTCGACCTGGAGCGCGCCAAGGGGACCCTCCTGGAGGCGAAGAGCATGCTGCTCCCCGGGATGAGTCCCGGTCCCGGAGGGGCCGCCGAGTCTCACTCGAACGGCGGGCCGTCCGCCGACCTGCGCTTCCGCACCCCCGCGCCGGACCGGATCACGCTGCCCGAGGAGTTCGTCTTCGACGGTCGGCGCCTCATCGGCCGGGTGGTCGTCCCCTGACACCTGCGCGGTCTGCAATACCCTTGGTGTTCTGCGCCTTCCCCTGCGCTCGCTCTCGCACGGTCCAGCGGGCGCAGGGGGCGGCGCCCCATCCCAGGGAGTCCATGGCCCGCCTCAGGCATCGCGGGGTGATGGCCGTCTACCGCCGTTGGTGAGGGAAACGCGGGTGGGGGGGGACTGTGCTCCTCTGGCTCGCGGGGCCTTCTCGGACCGCGCCCGAGTCCGCGCGCTTCTCACGCGGCCGGGCGCGGGAGAGAGAGCGGCGACGCGGCCGTCGGCGCTCTGTGCCGATCCGGGCGCGGAGACCGCGTGCCCCGCGAGGCAGAGGCGCCGTCCGCGGAAACCGGGGGACGCCTGAAGCATTCCGGCGCGTTGACACCCCGCGAGACGGGGTGCTAGCATGCGATTCCCTCTATTTGTGAAAAATATCACGAGGTGGGCCCGCTCCGGCCGGTCCCACCCGCGCGAAGGAGCGGAGGGCGCGTGATCGAGTACGTCCCCATCGGCTTGCAGCTCCTCGCTGCGGCGGGGCTGGCCTTCGCCCTGCTGGGCGCCTCGGCGCTGCTCGGCCGGCCGCCCCGCAGCCACACCGACCTCAGCCCTTACGAGTGCGGCGTGGACCCGATCGAGCCGGCCGGGAAGCGCTACACGATCCGCTTCTACATGGTGGCGATGCTGTTCATCCTGTTCGATATCGAAGCGGCGTTCCTCTATCCGTGGGCGACCGTTTTCCGGGAGATGGGCCGGAAGGGGCTGGCGGAGATGGCCGTCTTCATCGGGGTGCTCCTCGTCGGTTATCTTTACTGCTGGCGGCGCGGCGCTCTCGAGTGGGACTAGCGCCGATGACCGCCGGTCCATACGTCGATCCGGCCCCGCCGCTGTTCCTGGTCGATCTCCTGAAGGAGCGCTTCCCGGGGGACATCCTGGAGGTGACTGAGTTCCGCGGCGAGGTGACGGTCGTCGTGCCGAAGGAGCGGATCGTCGAGATCACCCGCTTCCTGAAGGAGGATCCGCGCACCGTCTTCGACCTCCTGACTCTGGTGACCGGCGTCCACTTCCTCGATCGCCCCTACGACTACGAGGTTCTCTATCATCTTTACTCGCTCCAGAAGAACCACCGGTTGCGCATCAAGACACGGCTCCGCCAGGGAGAGACAGTCCCCACGATCACACCGGTGTGGGCCGGAGCGAACTGGCCCGAGCGGGAGGCGTTCGATCTGGTCGGCATCCGCTTCCAGGGCCACCCCGATCTGCGCCGCATCCTGATGCCCGAGGACTACTCCGACCACCCGCTTCGCAAGGACTTCGACGTGGAGGGGGGCCCGACGTCGATCGACGGTCCGGGCCGGCCCGCCTCGCCCGGCTTCCGCGACATGGAAGGCGCCTCGTGAGCGCGCCCCAGCCTCCCCCGCTGCGTCCCGCCCCCGCGGCGGGTGAGGACGCCCTGCACGGCGAGCGGATCGTCGTCAACATGGGGCCCTCGCATCCCTCGACGCACGGTGTTCTGCGGCTGGTCCTGACGCTGGACGGCGAGGTGGTCAAGGAGGTCCAGCCTCATCTCGGTTACCTGCATCGCGGCATGGAGAAAATCGCCGAGACGATGACCTACCACCAGTTCATCCCCTACACCGATCGCCTCGACTACCTCGCGCCGCTCTCCAATAACGTCGCCTTCGTCCTGGCGGTCGAGAAGCTGATCGGCGTGACCGTCCCGCCGCGGGCCCAGGTCATCCGGGTGGTGTGCTGCGAGATCGCGCGCATCTCGGCGCACCTCCTGTGGCTCGGCACCGGAGCGCTCGACCTGGGGGCCGCGACCGTCTTCTTCCACACGTTCCGCGAACGCGAGACCCTCTACAACGTGATCGAGGCTCTCACCGGAACGCGCATGACCACCTCCTACACTCGGGTCGGCGGGCTGGCACGGGATCTGCCGCCCGGCTGGGTCGAGCAGGTGTCGGCCTTCGTCGCCGCCTTCCCGAAGGCCCTGGACGAGATCGACGCGCTTTTGACCCGCAACCTCATCTGGATGAAGCGCACGCAGGGGATCGGGCGGATCGGGGCGGCCGACGCCACAGCACTCGGCCTGACCGGCCCGAACCTGCGCGGCTCCGGTGTCGCCTACGACGTCCGCAAAACGGAGCCTTACAGCGGATACGAGCAGTACGACTTCGAGGTGCCGATCGGCAGCCAGGGGGACGCCTACGATCGGTACCTGGTGCGTTTGGAGGAGATGCGCCAGAGCCTGCGCATCCTGGAGCAAGCCCTCCGAAGCCTCCCCGGTGGTTCGATCAGCATCGACGATCCAAAACTGACACTGCCGAAAAAGGAGGGGGTTCTCACACGGATGGAGGAGCTGATCCAGCAGTTCATGATCGTCACCGAAGGGATCCCCGCGCCTGCGGGCGAGATCTACCACGCCATCGAGGCCCCGAAGGGCGAGCTGGGCTTCTACATCAAAAGTGAAGGGGGCAGGTCTCCCTACCGGCTGCACATCCGCTCCCCCTCGTTCATCAACCTGCAGGCGATCGAAAAGATGGCCGTCGGGGGGCTGCTGTCCGATCTGATCGGCGTCATCGCCAGCCTCGACCCCGTCATGGGAGAGGTGGACCGGTGAGTCTCCCCGTGCGGCCTGAAACCGAGAGGAAGATCGACGAGCTTCTGGCCCGCTTCCCCCAGCGGGGGTCGGCCCTGCTGCCGGCCCTGCACCTGATTCAGGACGAGCAGGGACACATCTCGACCGAGTCGATGGCGTACGTTGCGGGGAAGGTCGGCGCCTCGCCGGCCTTCGTCGCCGGCGTCGTTTCGTTCTACACCATGTTCCACAGGACGCCGGTCGGCCGGCACCACATCCAGGTGTGCCGCACCCTCCCCTGCGCTCTCCGCGGGGCGGGCGACCTCGCCGCTCATCTGGAAGCGCGCCTGGGAATCCGGCCTGGGCAGACGACCCCCGACGGGCGCTTTTCACTCGCCGCTGTCGAGTGCCTGGGCGCCTGCGACCGGGCACCGATGCTGCAGATCGGCGACGAGGATCGCGGACCTCTCGATGCCGGCCAGGTGGACGCGCTCCTGGCGCGGCTGGAATAGCCTCGACCATGCCCGCAGAGCCTCTCCTCCTGCGCAACGTCGCCAGGCCCCGCTCCGAGACCCTCGAGGCCTACCTTGCGTCCGGTGGATACGAGGGGCTGAAGCGCGTCCTCAAGGAGTTCACACCGCAGGCGTTCGTCGAGGAGGTCAAAGCCTCCGGCCTCCGGGGACGCGGCGGCGCCGGCTTCCCGACCGGCGCCAAGTGGGGCTTCCTGCCGAAGACGAAGGACCGTCCACGCTACCTCTGCGTCAACGCCGACGAGAGCGAGCCGGGGACCTTCAAGGATCGCTTGCTCATCGAGAAGGATCCGCACCTCGTTCTGGAAGGGATGATCGCGACAGCCTACGCGATCGAGTGCCACACCGCCTTCTTCTACATCCGAGGGGAGTTTCACCAGGGGTCGAGGATCTTCCAGCGGGCGATCGACGAAGCGTACGCGCGGGGCTTTCTGGGGAAGAACATCTTGAAGACCGGCTACGATCTGGATGTCATCGTCTACCGCGGCGCCGGGGCCTACATCTGCGGCGAGGAGACCGCGCTTCTCGAGTCGCTTGAGGGGAAGCGCGGCTACCCGCGCATCAAGCCCCCCTTCCCCGCGGTCGTGGGCCTGTACGGCTGCCCGACGATCATCAACAATGTCGAGACGCTGGCGAACGTCACGCTGATCGCCGAGCGCGGCGCGGCCTGGTACGCCGGCATCGGCCGCCCGCCGAAGAACACGGGACCCAAGCTCTACTGCCTCTCGGGCCACGTCAAAAGACCGGGAGTGTACGAAGCGCCGCTGGGGGTACCGCTGCTCGAGTTGATCCACGAGCGCGGCGGGGGGCTGCTGCGTCCCGATCGGCCGCTCAAGGCGGTCGTCCCCGGCGGATCCTCCATGCGCATCCTCCCGGCGGCGAAGTGCGACGTGGCGATGGATTTCGATTCGCTGGTGGCGGCCGGCACGATGCTCGGATCGGCCGGGGTGATCGTCATGGACAGCGGCACCTGCATGGTCGACGCGCTCCTGAACGTCGCCCGCTTCTACGCGCATGAGTCGTGCGGCCAGTGCACTCCCTGCCGGGAGGGAACCGGGTGGTTCGTCAAGGTGCTGTCGCGGATCGAGAATGGCCGGGGGACGGACGGGGACGTCGGTCTGCTCCTCGACGTCGCCCGCAACGTGGAGGGGCACACGATCTGCCCCTTCGGCGAGGCGATCGCCTGGCCGGTCGATTCGTACGTCCGGACGTTCCGGGAGGAGTTCGAGGAGCACGTGGCGCGACGCTCGTGCCCTCTCGCCCCGCTGGCGGTCTCCGGAGCGGCTCGTGCCTGATCCGGCCCCCACCCCGCCCGCCCACTCGGGCGCCCCCGCCGCGCCGGGCGCCGCAGCCCCTCAGGCCGGTCCCGCTCTCCCTCCGGTCGGCCCCGACGAGGTCGCGCTCCTGATCGACGATCGCGCGGTCGTCGCCAGAAAAGGGATGACCGTCCTGCAGGCGGGCGAGCAAGCCGGCATCCTGATCCCGCACTACTGCTACCACCCCGGCCTGAGCGTCGCCGGCAACTGCAGGATGTGCCTGGTCGAGATCGAGAAGGTGCCCAAGCTGCAGATCGGCTGCGCGACGCCCGCCGCCCAGGGGATGGTGGTCCGCACCGCGACCGAGCGCGTGCGCGCGACCCGCCGGGGGATCCAGGAGTTCCTGCTGATCAACCACCCTCTCGACTGCCCCATCTGCGACCAGGCCGGGGAATGCCGCCTGCAGCAGTACGAGGACGACTACGGCAAGGGGTTCAGCCGCTTCAAGGAGGACAAGGTCCATTTCCCGAAGCGTTACGACATCGGCCCGAATGTGGTCTTCGACGCCGAACGCTGCATCAAGTGCACGCGCTGCATCCGCTTCTGCGACGAAGTGAGCCGGAGCCACGAGCTGGCACTGTTCGAGCGAGGCGACCACACGATCATCGGCACGTTCCCCGGACGACCGCTCGACAACGCGTATTCGGGCTGCACGGGGGACGTGTGCCCGGTCGGGGCGCTGACCTGGAAGCCGTTCCGGTTCAAGGCGAGGGTGTGGTTCCTGAAGAACGTCCCGTCGGTCTGCGCCGGCTGCGCGCGCGGCTGCAACGTGGATCTGGCAACCTACCGCAACCGCATCCACCGCATGACGCCCCGCCTCAACGAGGAGGTCAACCGGTACTGGATGTGCGACGACGGGCGCCGGTCCTTCTCCGCGCTCTACGAGCACCCGCGCCTGGACGCCCCGCAGCTGCGCGCCGCCTGCGCGTCCGGGCCGCAGCAGCCGGCAGCCTGGGAGGAGGCCCTCGAGCGCGCCGCGGACCTGCTTCGGCAGGTGGCCGAAGGGGGCGGGAACGGGTCCCTGGCGGCCATCATCTCGGCGCGATCGACCTTGGAGGATCTTTATCTTGCACGGAAGGTCCTGGCCGGGGCGATCGGCATCCCGCGTCTGGCGATGCCGCCACACGAGGAGGGGGCCGACGACCATCTCCTGATCCGCTCCGACAGGACGCCCAATACAAAGGGGGCCTCCCTTCTGGGTCTCGAGGGGCCCGCTGCCTCCCGGGTGAAGGAGATCCTGGACGACGTCGAAGCCTTACGGGTCAAGGGGCTGGTGATCGTCGGGGAGGATCCGGTGGGGGACGGATTGATCCCTGCGGCTGCTGTCGAGCGCCTGGACGCCCTCGTCGTCATCGACTGGTGGAGAAGCCCCACGCTGGAGGCGGCCCACGTGGCCCTGCCCGCCTGCGGCTACGGCGAGTGCGACGGTGTCTTCGTCAACTTCGAAGGTCGGGCCCAGAGGGCGCGCGCCGCCCTCAAGCCCCTCGGGGAGGCTCGGCCGGCCTGGACGATCCTCAGGGACCTCGGGCGCCGTTTCGGTCTGGTCGGCGAATACGCCTCGGCCTCCGGCGTTTTCGACGAGGTGGCGCTCCGCGTGCCGTCTTTCGCCGGCCTCTCCTACCGCGCCCTGGGCGACCTGGGCGTCCATCGCCAGGTGACTGAGTGAGTCGCGACCTGGGGCGCGTCGTGATCGAGGCGTCGGTCAAGATCGCGCTGTTCTTCTTCGTGATGCTGACCGTCGTCGCCTACATGACCTGGGTCGAGAGGCGCGTGTCGGCCTGGATCCAGGACCGTCGCGGCCCCAACCGCGTCGGCCCCTTCGGTCTCCTGCAGCCGCTGGCGGACGGCATCAAGTTCCTGTTCAAAGAGAGCGTCACGCCGCCGCACGTCTACAGGCCCGTCTACCTGCTGGCCCCGGCGATGATCTTCGTACCGGCGCTGGTCACCTTCGCGGTGGTGCCGTTCGGCCCGGCGCTCACCCTGTTCGGCCTGCGGATCCCGCTGCAGATCGCCGACGTGGACAACGGCATCCTCATCGTGCTCGCCTTCTCCTCGATGGGGGTGTACGGCATCGCGCTGGCCGGCTGGGCTTCGAACAACAAGTACTCCCTCATGGGAGGGATGAGATCCGCGGCCCAGCTGATCTCCTACGAGCTGGCGATGGGGCTGGCGATCGTCGGTGTCCTGATGGCGGCCGGATCCCTCCGCCTGTCGGACGTCGTGGCGCGCCAGATCGCTCACGGCTGGAACATCCTGTGGCAGTTCCCCGGCTTCCTTATTTTCCTGACGGCCGCCTTCGCCGAGACGAACCGTCTCCCCTTCGACCTGCCCGAGGCGGAGACCGAGTTGGTCGCCGGCTACCACACCGAGTACTCCGGGATGCGCTTCTCGATGTTCTACATGGCGGAGTATGCCAACATGATCACCGCCTCGGCCCTGGCCGCTACCCTCTACTGCGGCGGCTACCACGTCCCCGGTCTGCATCTCCTTGGCCTCACGGAGCCGGTGGCGGCGGTCGTGCAGGCACTGGCCTTCGCCGTGAAGGTCGCGCTGTTCCTCTTCGTCTACGTCTGGGTGCGCTGGACCTTCCCGCGCTTCCGCTACGATCAGTTGATGAACCTCGGCTGGAAGGTGCTCCTACCGCTGTCCCTGGTTCATGTCCTGTGGGTTTCGTTCGTCGTCCTGGCCGGCTGGGCGTAAGTCTCGCGGCGGAGGGGTGCGGTGCAGCTCCTGCTCGGGTTGATCGTCCTGTTGGTGGCTTACTCGGCGCTGCGGAGCCTTCTGCCCGGCCGGCCGGCGGTACCCGCCCTGGTGATCCTGGCCGCTCTGGCTGTGCTCGTGGCGCTGTACCACCACGATCTCATGACGACGGAGTTCTGGGCGGATCTCATCGGCTTCGTGGCGATCCTCTCGGCCCTCTTCGTCGTCTTCCACCCCAACCCGATGGTGTCGATCCTTTTCCTGATCCTCAATCTCTTCTGCGTCGCCCTTTTCTTTCTGCTGCTCCAGGCGGAGTTTCTCGCCGCGCTCCAAGTGATCATCTACGCCGGGGCGATCATGGTTCTGTTCCTGTTCGTCGTCATGCTCCTCAACCTCAAGGCCGAGGAGCAGCTGCGGCTCGGAGGGGGGGTGCAGCGTTACGCCGCCATGGGGCTGGGCCTGGTGTTCGCCGGCATGATGTTCTGGGCCATCAGGCACCGCGGCGGTCGGCCCTTTTTCGAGCCGGGGATGAGCGAGCGCTTCGGGACGGCCGGGAGCCTGGGGGCCCTGCTGTTCGGCCGGTACCTGTTCGCCTTCGAGGCGGCGTCGGTCCTGCTGGTCGCCGCCATGGTCGGTGCGGTCGTCCTGGCCAAGCGGCGCACGCCGTGAGCGGGAGGAGGACGTGATCCAGGTCGAGTTCTTCCTGCTGATCGCCGCGATTCTTTTCGCCATCGGCTGCGTCGGTGTCTTGATCCGGCGGAACGCGATCGTCATCCTGATGTGCATCGAGCTGATGCTGAACGCGGTCAACCTGACCTTCGTTGCCTTCGCTCATGAGGCGCAGACCATGACCGGGCACGTCTTCGTGTTCTTCGTCCTGACCGTGGCCGCCGCCGAGGCGGCGGTCGGGCTGGCGATCGTGATCGCCCTGTTCCGCAGGCGCCGGACGACCGACGTCGAGGACGCCAGCCTGATGCGCTGGTGAGATGATGCTCCAACTGCTCTGGCTCATCCCGCTCCTGCCGCTCCTCGGCTTCCTCCTGAACGGCCTCCTCGGAGCGCGTTACCTGGCTCGCCGCACGGTCGGCCTGCTCGCCTGCGCCGCGGCTTTGGGATCGTTCCTTCTCTCGGCGGGTGCCGCCATCGAGCTGCACGGATTGGGCGGGTGGGGCGACTATCTCACGGACCACTTGCCGAGAACCTCGGTGACGATCGAGATCGGTCTGTTCGACGCCCTGCCACCCGCGCGCGTCGATCTTGTGCACAAGAGCGCGACGCTCGACCTCTTCGAGTGGATGCCGCTCGGGGAAGGGGAGGGCGGCTCGGAGCTGACGGTGCGCTGGGGGTACCTGCTCGATCCGTTGACGGCGGTAATGCTTCTGGTGGTGACGGGGGTGGGGTTTTTGATCCACGTGTACTCGGTGGGG